>CANQNB010000010.1 GCA_947625065.1 uncultured Clostridia bacterium
TTTTTGCAAAAAACTCTCTACGGGGGCGTGTGGGGGCGATAAAAGCCATTATATGGGACGCTGGATGACGAGCTTGGACGGAGGGTGCCGAAGGGGGCGGTATGAGGACACCCCCTCAGTCTCGCTGAGGCTCGACAGCTCCCCCAAAGGTGGAGCCAAGGGGCATTCTAATTGCGTCATGTTGAGCGGAGCCCGCAGGGCGTAGTCGAAACATGTCCTTATTATAATGCGGACACCCTTCGACGAAGCTACTTCGCCTATGGCTCGTGTCGACCTTCGTCTACAATAGAAGCCTCGGTCGGGCAGGGTGACGTGATCAGGAATGTGGTTGGACTTCGTGCTTCGGAACCCCCTCACCGCCTGCGGCGGAGCTCCCCCAGGGGTGGAGCCGAGGAGGGCGGACTTCGTAATTCGGGATCCTTCGACTCCGGCTACGCCTCCGCTCAGGATGACGGCGAGGAAGCACTTAGGATGACAGGAAGATCGGGAGCCAAGAGGGCGTTCTGAATTTCGTCATTCCCCTGCAGGCGCTTGACACAAAGGCGGGCGCGTGGTATGATAGAGCCGACATTCGAATCATGTCATTCTCGAAAAGGAGTAACATCATGGAAGAATTGAAGTTGACGAAAGAATGGGACAAAGTTTTCCCCAAGAGCGAACAGGTGGAGCACAGCAAGGCGACATTCCGCAACCGTTACGGCATCACTCTCGCCTGCGACGTGTACAAACCGAAAAATGCAAGCGGAAAGCTCGCCGCGATCGCCGTCTCGGGACCCTTCGGGGCGGTCAAGGAACAGAGTTCGGGGCTGTATGCGCAGGAACTTGCAAAGCGCGGCTTCCTTACAATCGCGTTCGATCCCTCGTTTACGGGCGAGAGCGGCGGGCTTCCCCGCTATGTTGCCTCGCCCGACATCAACACCGAGGACTTTTCGGCGGCGGTGGACTTCCTCTCCTGCCGCGAGGATGTGGACGCGGAGAAGATCGGGATTTTGGGCATCTGCGGTTGGGGCGGCATGGCGCTCAACGCCGCGGCGATGGACACGCGCATCAAGGCGACGGTCGCCTCGACGATGTATGACATGACGCGGGTGAACGCCAAGGGGTACTTCGACGCTGCCGACAGCGAAGAGGCGCGCTTCGAGACCAAAAAGGCGCTCAACGAACAGCGCACCGTGGATTATAGGAGCGGAAATTACGAACTTGCAGGCGGCGTGGTCGATCCCCTTCCCGACGATGCGCCCTTTTTCGTCAAGGATTATTATGACTACTACAAGACAAAACGGGGGTACCATGTCCGCAGTCTGAACTCAAATAACGGTTGGAACAAGACCTCTTCGCTCTCCTTTATGAACATGCCCATTTTGACTTATAGCAACGAGATCAGGAGCGCGGTCCTTCTCATTCACGGCGAAAAGGCGCATTCATGCTACTTCTCGAAGGACGCCTACGCCGCCATGACGAAGGACAGCAAGTACGCGGCAAATAAGCAGCTTCTCCTCATCCCGAACGCCGTGCATACCGACCTCTACGACCGGCTCGACGTCATTCCGTTCGATAAAATCGAGGCGTTTTTCAAGGCAAATTTCTGATTTAACCTTGTTCTGCACACAAAAAGCAGCGGGGAACTCCCCGCTGCTTTTTGCAGCCGAAAATTTTCCGAAATGGCGATTTTTAAGGTCGAACCTCGGGCATGGTATAGTCGTTTGAGGTCTGCTTACTTCTGATGGACGAGCTCGACGATCTTTCGGATCGCCGCTTCGACGTCCTCTCCCACGTTCACCTCGACATCGCACACCTCGCTGTTGCGGTACTCAAAGTCGAGCGACATGATGCGCCGCGTCTTGTCGTCGAGGTCGATGTCCCGCTTGATGATGCTCTTGATCGCCTCGGCGCGGTCCCTGCGCGTGAACACGAGCATGGCGCGGTCGCGGTAGAGGTTCTTTAAGGTGATCGCGCCGCAGATGTCGATGGGAATGACGGCGACATGCCCCCTCTCGACGATGGGCGAGATGTCCTTTTCGGACGTCCCGAAGTGGTAGCCGCTGTACACCGTCGTCTCGATGTAGCTGTTCGCGTTCTTCTCCTTGATGAACTGCTCCTCGCTGATGAAGCGGTAGGAGCCCGCGTCCTCCGTCTTGCGGCGGGGGCGGGTCGTCGAAGTGAGCGGCTTTTCGAAGCCATCGAGCGCGGTGAGCCCGTTTGCGATCTCCGTCTTGGAGGAACCGGAGGGCCCCACAAGGCAGAGCACCCCGCCCGCGGCGAGCCTGGGGAAGGTCTCGGAGAAGGAATTGCGGACCATCTCGCAGAAGTGCAGAAAGTCGTCGTAACTGTTGACGGAGAGCAGCCCCGAGAGCCCCGTGTTCCACGGCTTGCGGAAGAGGACGGGGTACGCCGCACGGGAGCTGGAGATGTTGTGTGCGCCGTCGTCGAGCATGATGTCGAGGGAGATGACATCCTTCCTCGTCCCCATCATGATGTTTTCGGCGGGGATCTCGGGGAAGTCCTCGATGAGCCTCTCCGCGCGCGCGCTCATGCAGGCGGCGGGCACGGCGGTGATGAAGAAGACGTCGGCGATCTCGGAGAGCTTCTGCACGAACTCCCGCGCCCCCTCGGTGACGGGCTGCGTGCGCACGAACTCCGGGTCATGGTATAGGCGGATGCGTTCATCGGCATGGCGGTGACCTCCCCCCCACGCCTTGATGTCCTCCACCCGCAGCGGTTCCTCATCGGGGTGGCGGGCGTTGATGATCGAGACCGCATAGGAGTTGCATTCATAGAGCGTATCGTCCACGTCGAGACCGACGCGGATCCTGTATTTTTTCATATGGTGTCCCCCTTCTCTTTGGTTCCTCTATTATAACCGAAGAGCCGCGATTTGTCAAGCCGCGCGCTTGACAAATCGCGGCGGATATGGTACACTGAAAGCGGAAATTTATTTGCAAAGGAGAATTTATGTTTCAGGAGGCTTTGGAACTGATCAAGGCGTACGATCGGATCATCATTCACCGTCATTCCCATCCCGACGGAGACGCGCTCGGCAGCCAGATGGGGCTCGCCCGCCTCATCAAGGACAATTTCCCCCAAAAAGAGGTCTACATGGTCGGAGACGAGGCGCTCCGCCTTCCCTTTGTGGACGTCAGGATGGACGAGATCCCCGACGAATTTTACCGCGGCGCCCTTGCCGTCATCCTCGACTGCGGCTCCTCGCGCATGATCTGCGACGAGCGCTACAAGACAGCGGAAAAGACGCTGCGCTTCGACCACCACCTCTTCGCCGAGAAAATCGCTGACGTCGAGGTCGTCGAGAGCACCTTCGAGAGCGCGGCGGGCATGGTCGCGATGTTTGCCAAGGAATGCGGGCTCAGGCTCTCGACCGCCTCCGCGACCGCCATCTACCTCGGCATGGTCACGGACAGCGGAAGATTTCTCTTCGACTCCACCACCGCGCGCACCTTTGAGCTCGCCGCCTTCCTTCTCTCCCAACCCATCGACCTCAACGCCCTCTACTACAACCTGTATGCGGAGGACTTTTCCGCCATCCTCGAGAGGGCGGACAACATGCACAAGATCAAGTTCACCGAGAACAACGTGGCGTACATCTATACCGCGCGCGAAGAGCTGCCCAGCGACGGCGACGCCCCCCTCGTCTCCTCCGGGCTCGTCGGGCTCATGCACGACATCAAGGGCGTGTTCGTCTGGGTCAACTTCACCGAGGCGGACGACGGCGTCCACTGCGAACTGCGCTCCAACCGCTACAACATCAACCCCATCGCCGTGAAGTACGGCGGCGGCGGGCACAAGAAGGCGAGCGGCTGCACCGTCCCCGACAGAGAGACGGCGATGCGCCTGCTTGCCGATCTCAACACCCTCGCGGGCACGGAGGTCACCGAATGAACGAGCACATCAAGCAGGCAATTCTCGACAAGATCGAGTCGTATGCGACGATCGTCGTCTCCCGCCACATCCGCCCCGACGGCGATGCGGTCGGCTCCACCATGGGGCTCGTGACGATGCTGCGCGACACCTACCCCGAAAAGCACATCTACCTCGTCGACGAGGACTTTTCAGATTACCTCTCATTTTGCGGAAATGAAGACCGTGTCTCGGACATGGTATACCCCGATGCGCTCCTCATCGTCATTGACACGGGCACGCGCAACCGCATTTCCAACAGCAAATACCCCCTCGCCAAGGAGATCGTCAAGATTGATCATCACATCGAAGCCGACCCCTACGGCGACCTCAACTGGGTCGAGGACTTCCGCTCCTCCGCCTGCGAGATGATCGCCGACTTCGCCATGACCTTCCGGGACCGTCTCAAACTCTCGCGCGAGGCGGCGACATACATCTACCTCGGCATGGTGACCGACAGCGACCGCTTCCGCTTCGAAGGAGTCACGGGAGAGACCATGCGCCTCGCGGGCTACCTGCTCGATCGCGGCATCGACACCGAGACCCTCTTCTCCCACCTCTATGTCGACGACTTCGAGACCCTCCGGCTCAAATCGTTCGTCTATGACCACATCCGCATCACCGAAAACGGCGTGGCGTACATCTACATGAGCGAGGAGGTCCAGCGGCAGTTCGGGCTCACCCTCGAAGCGGCGAGCGCGGTCGTCGGCGAACTCTCCAAGATCCGCGGCAGCCTCATATGGGTCGCCTTCATCTACAATGCGGAGAAGCAGAACATCCGCGTGCGGCTCCGTTCCCGCTTCCTCGGCATCAACGACCTCGCCATCAAATATCACGGCGGCGGGCACAACATGGCTGCCGGCGCGACCGTCTTTTCCGAAGAAGAAATGTTCTCCCTCATCGGCGAAGCCGACGCCCTTCTCGGCGAATATAAACGCACACACGAGGGTTGGCTATGAAGATCCTTTTGACAAACGACGACGGCATCGAAGCCGAGGGCTTGCGGCACCTCGTGAAATGGGCGAAGACGCTCGGCGAGGTCACCGTGTTCGCGCCCAAGGTCCAGCAAAGCGCCAAGAGTCACTCCATCGAGATCCACTCCACCTATGAGGTGACGCGCTCCGACCTCTTTGGGGAGACCGAGGCGTACCGCGTCGATTCAACGCCCGCCGACTGCGTCCGCGTGGCTGTGCTCGGCATGCACAAACAGTTCGACCTCGTCATCTCGGGCATCAACTGCGGCCCCAATCTGGGTGCGGACATCCACTATTCGGGCACCGTGGCGGCTTGCTTTGAGGCGGCGGAACAGGGCATCCCCTCCATCGCCTTCTCGGCGGCGTTCAACGACTTCTCCAACGCCGTCAAGAACCTCGACCGCGTGTATGCCGAGATCATGCGGCAGCGCTTTTTCGACCATACGCAGATCGTCAACGTGAACTTCCCCGCCGAGGGTGAAGAGATCCTCGTCACGAAGATGGGACCTGCGATCTACAGCGACACGTTTGAATTTTTGCCCGACGGCACGGTCAAGCCCTGTTTGGTGTGCCTCTACCGCGGCACGCGCGATCTGACGCTCGACACCGACGCGGTCATGACGGGGCACATCTCGGTGACTCCCCTGCTCTTTGACCTGACCGACCACGCGGCATACAAACTGATGACCAAAAAAGTGGGGTGAAGGGTTTCTCTGTTTTCATCGGAGTGATCCGAACCCGTCCCACCCCCTTGGCGCCTCCCGAGGAGGAGCTGTCACATAGTGACTGAGGTGGGTGCGACCATTATTTTGTTGGCGTGATTCGAATTCGCCCCACCCCCTTGGCGCCTCCCGAGGAGGAGCTGTCACGTAGTGACTGAGGTGGGTGCGACCATTATTTTGTTGGCGTGATTTGAATTCGCCCCACCCCCCCTACCCCCTCCCACGGAGGGGGCAACGGATAACGCCGCGAAGGAAGCGACGGACCCATTTCAAAATCATTTTTCCGTACAAGGAGCACGAAATGTACGGCACAAGCAACAAAAAACTAACACCAAACGCACGAACTTTGCGAAAAAACATGACCAAAGAGGAACGCAAGCTGTGGTATGAGTTTCTTCGGAACCTACCTTGCAAAGTGCATCGTCAGTATGTCATCGGCACATACATCGTCGATTTCTACTGCGCGAATGCCAATCTCGTGATCGAACTCGACGGAGCACAGCATTTTGAAGACGAGGCAAAAAGCCGCGACGCCAAACGAGATAATTTTCTGTGCGAAAACGGCATCACCGTGCTTCGATATAGCAATCTTGAAATCAATCACAATTTTCAAGGCGTTTGTCAAGACATTTGGAATCATTTGCCTGCTTCTGTCACATCGTAAGGAAAGACTGTAAGCATAATTAGACCCGCCCCACCCCCCTACCCCCCCTCCCACGGAGGGGGCGACGGATGAGGTCAACGTGATTCGGATTCGCCCCACCGCCCATGGCGCCTCCCGAGGAGGAGCTGTCACGTAGTGACTGAGGTGGGTGCGACCATTATTTGTTGGCGTGATTTGAATTCGCCCCACCCCCCTACCCCCCTCCCACGGAGGGGGCAACGGATGAGGTCGTGATGGAACGACAATCATTTCATACCAAAAGAAACAACCCTTCGGAAGAAGGGTTGTTTCTTTTGTGCTTTTGAGCTGTTGCCGACGAGGCGGCGGAAATTGCCTTAGTTCTTCTTTTCGGGAAGAATCGCAACGGGTGCAGCATTCACAGCTGCAGCTGCAGGCGCGGCGGGAGCATAGATCACTTCGATGGAAGAAATGTAAATCTGATTCGAAGCATTTGTATTGCTCAACGAAACCTTCGTCCCATTGACCGCAAAGGTTGCAACCGTACCCTCGCTATTGGTTCCCGTACCTGTAATCGTATCGGAACCGACGACAACTTTCAGGTCCGTCATCTTGGCGGGAGTATTGGAGGCGAGCGTCACTTTGATCGAAATGATCTTATAGGTCGAGGCTACCTCGATGTGAAGCGTTGCCGTTCCGTTCTTATACAACCTCATCGAGCCGTCTTTGTTCAACCCGACGTGGTTCTGCCCGGAATTTGTCTTCTCGGATGTGACGGTGAAAATAGTTTCATTCGCTCCCAAAGTTTTGGCGTCGTTGCTGCCGGTCATGTTCCCTGTTGACCCGCTGTATTTGAGCTCCGCCTTTTCGGTTCCCTCAGGAAGCTTGGCGTCAACAACGATGGTAAATTCCTTGGTTTCGGAAGCATCCGTGCCGCAGGTTGCGGTGAGGGTGATCTTTACGGTGACCGACTCATCCGTCTGCGTAACTTTGAGCTTGCCGCCCTCAACCTTAATGGAGGTCTCGGTATCGCTTGCCCATGCGAATTGTACGCCTTCGATCGTGGACGTAGGGAGGGTAATATCGCCTTCCGCGCTTGCGGGGAGCGTGACAACACGAAGTGCCTCGGAAACCTTCTCCGCGTTCGTCAATTCGCCCGCCGTCAGTTTCGTAATGGCGCAACCCGTATCGAATTCTTTCGTCCCGTCATAATAATGCTTCAAGGAACCTTGCACCGTAACAGTGTCGCCGGGCTTCACTGTTTGGCTGTAAGAGCTCTTCTCGCGATAGCACTGGACCTCTTTATCGCCGACCTTCATCGTGAACGTGACGTTCGAGTAATCACTGGAATAAACGGTGTCAATGCGAAGAACCTTTCCGGTGAGCGAATAGGTGCCGCTCATGGTCGAATCTGCTTTCGACGCAAAGAGCTTCGCCAAGATCTCGTCCTGCGTAAACTCGTGTTTGCAGTCAGGGCAAACATTGAGCTCGGGCACGCACTGTACGGTGATTTCGGGTTCGTTACAACCTTCCACATCGCAGTGCCCCTTGTGCTGCCAGCCGGTTTCCGTATCATACGTATAGGTATAGTTGTGGACGTGTTCGGCGGGTTCGGGGTCGACCGTGCTGCCGTCGGCAAAGGTAACAGCGATCTTGAAGATGAGCACTCTCTTCGCCGTGGTGATGGTGAACGACTTCACAGCCTCGGTAAGTTCGAAGGTGTAAGCAACCTGCGCGGTGTTGCCGACGGTCGCAGGATTGAAACCATCGATCGCGATCGTGTCGCTCGTGCTCCAACCGATGCAGAGGATCTGGATCTTCTTGACATCCTTGGAGAAATTCAACGTGAGCGTGCCGCTTGCGCTGCCGGAACCCATTCTCAGGAAGCCGCCCTTTTCTTGATAATCCGAAGGTCCGGAAGCATTGTTGTTGCCCGCATAGACCTTGGAGCTCGTTACTGTAAGCCCTTCGTAGTTGTCAAACGCGGTGAGAATAGCCTCTGGGGTCATCTCGTTGTAATCGTTTGCACCTGCGACTGCCACACCGGAGAAATCGAAGACGGTTGCGCCGTTTTCATCGATCTCGGTTCCCGTCGTAGGATCGGAAAGCTCGGGTTCAGGTTCGGGGTCGACCGTGCTGCCGCCGGCTTTCGTCCATGTCGTAAATGTGGGATAGGTCGACTTGGCGGAATCCTTATCGACTTCGATCTCGTCGCTGTAATTCTTCACAAAGCCGTGGCAGACCACAAAGTCTCCAACCGTCAAGGGGCTCTTCTCGGGAATTGTGCTGGGCTTCGGCATAGCGTCACCCCAGTTGACAGTATAAAGTTTGAATTCCGGCGTGCCGCCTTTCTCGTCCGCGATCATGACGGTGCTGAGACCGTAGCTTTGATAGATGTAGCCAACATTGGTGACGTAGCCTTTGATGTAGACGTAGGCATCTTTGCCGTCTGCTTGAAGATAGCTACCGTCCGCAAGATCCTTTGCAAGATCAAGGATTTCGGCAACGGTATAAGGATTGCCCTCGGTTCCCTTCTCCCCGCTCGGCTCGCTGCTGCCGCCGGACATGTTGCCGAAGTGCGCAGCAAAGTTGCTGTTGCCGGACAGATAGCTTATTTTGCTTGCGGAGAAGGTGTCGAACGTGTTATACGTTCCGATGTAGTAGGTGTCTTCGCCAACGTTGAAGGTGAATACCTTGTGCTCTTCGTTCCAAGCCCATTCCTGCGTAGATTCAGCGACATAGCAGATGTTGTGCTTGTCGTTGAGCTCGAGATAGGTGTTGTCGCTCTTGAGCTGGATCGTCCAACCGGTCGTACCCTTGGTGAGCGTGTAGGTCGCTGCATCTGCGGAATTCTCGGTGGTCGCACCAAAGTTACCGCTGCTACTGGAAGTGACCGTTCCTGCGGAGTACAGCCACTTTTCGAGGTTGCCCTGATAGAGTGCGAAGATGTAGTCGCCGGCTGCGGGGGCGTCGATCGCCTGGAAGGTTGCGGCGGGTTTCGCGGCGACCTTGAGGGTAAGCTCGGCGGTCTCGGTCTCGCTGCCCAGCGTGAGGTGTGCCTTGAGGGTGAGTTCCGCCGCCGCGGCAGGGAGCTCGCTCACGGTGACGACGCCGTTTTCGATGCTGACCCATTCGGGCTTGTTCTCGATCTCCCACGTGACGGAGGCGCCATAGAGGTCGACTTCGGGGATGGTGACGGAACCGGCGTTCTTGACTTCGGCGAGCTCGATCTTCTCAATATTCTCTTTGGCGAGTTTGAGGAGGTCGGAGGCGCTTGCCTTGATGTTGCGGAGTTTGAAGAAGCCATAAGCCTCGTAGTCGCCGATCTTGTAGGTGACTTCGATGTCGTAGTTCTTTTCGGTCTCAACGGGCTTGACGGTGAACTTGCCGCCGTCGATCGTGACGGTGGGTTCCTTGACGGCGCCTGCGACCTTGTAGGAGATGGTGACGCCCGATTCGGACGTGGGCATCGTGAACTCTGCGTCGGAGGTGACGAGGGAGGAGAAGTTCTTTTCGACCTCAGCCTGGACCTTGGCAACGGCAGCCTTGACGGCGGCGCCATCGGTGTTGGTGCCCTCTGCGGTGACGACTTCGATGTCGCTTGCAAGGATGGGCTGGATCTGGAATGCGTTGTAGTAGCCGAGGATACCGGTGACGTTGACGAACTTGCCGTTCTCGACCTTGTCATAGACGTCGAGGAGCGCCTGAAGTTCGGCATCCGTTCTCTGGATGTACTTGGAGACACGGACGGTGATCTTCACGCCGTCGCGCTCGAGAGCGAACAGGTTGGAATCGGAGCCCGTGGGCTTGGACGCCGCCTTATCGACGACCTTCCAGCCGCTGAGGCTGATGAAGGTGGATTCGTGCCAAAGCGCGGAGGGAACGCCGGAGAGAAGGTCGGTATCGAACGCATAGACGTACTCTCTCGGATCGATGGGATCTTTGTCGTCCACGGTGGCGGTGCCGCCGCTGTTGTTTTCCCACAGACCGTTGTAGTTCTTGGTGGTGTCGTTGGTGACGGTGACGTGCGCACCTGCGACGTACTTGTCGATCGCTTCCTTGTCGATCTTGACGCGGTAGCAGTAGTAGCCGCTGCAGAAGTCGTCGTCGATCATGTAGAAGGTCGCGTTGCCGTAGCTCTCGGAAGCCTCAAACACGTGGACGATGTAGCCGCTGAGTTCGAGGGGATAGCCCGCGACCGAGTAGTAGTAATTGACCGTCTGGCGGTGTTCGAGCGGAGGAGCAACGCTGAAGGAATAGGGCTGCGTCGCTTCGTCATCGTTGTAATGGAAGGTCGCCTCGATCACGACGGTCTTGATCTCCTCGACTTCGGAGACGATGACCTTGTTCTTGGCTTCGTTGAGGGTCGCATAGCCCCGGTAAGTCTCGGGGATGTTCCAGGTGATCTCTGCCGTCTTGCCCTGATAGGACGTGGAGGTTTCGAGGTCGAAGTCCTGCTTGACGGCGGTGTTCTCCTGTTTGAACACGAAGTTATCAAGGAAGGTGTAGACGCTCAGACCATCGACGCGGACAGTGAAGTTCTTGGAGGCGCTGCCCGAAGAGATCGTGAGGGTGACGGGCGTGACATCGCCCTGCAGAGTGACCTTGGCTTTGTAGTTCTCGCCATTGTCTTCGATGGCGATCGCATCGGTGTTGCTCGACGTCCATTTGACGGAAACGGAGTCGTTCTTGCCGATCTTCTTGGGCAGAGTGAAATCTTCGCTGACGAGGGTCTCATTCTGCGGAAGAATGTACAAGTCGATTGCCTCTTTCGCCGACGCACCGTTGTTGCACGCCGCCATCCCCAAGACGAGGAAGAGCGCGCAGAGGATCGTCGACAGCAAAAGCGCCAGTTTCTTCTTGCTTCTCATATCAAATCTCCTTAAAATTATTTGATCCTGATGTTGGAATAGTTCGGCACGGTGAGTTCGCCCGAGCGCTCTTCAAACTGATAGCAACCCGAAACGATGAGGGTCGACCCTTCCTTGATCGCGCCGTTGTAGTCTGCGGGGACCTCCACGGTGAAGGTGTAGCTGGGGGTATCCCCATCGATCTTCGGAGCGGTCCCGGTGAAGGTGAGTTTCGTGCCGTCGAGCGCCACGGAGGTCACCGTGACGTCGCCATAGAAGTTCGAAGTGAGTTCCTGTTGATAGAGGTTGTGCGATGCGTCGAAGTTGAGATAGTAGGAGAGTTGCGATCTCCACGTCTTCTCTTCGTCGCCCTTGGAATCGGAGTCGCTGAGTTCAACGCCCGAGACCTGCCAGTTGCCGCTGTACTTCTGCAGGGTGCCGACGATGTGGTACATGTCCCCCACCCGCATCGTCCCCGTGGTGCCATAACCCGCAAAGAGAGGGAGGGAATAGGACTTGCCCGTCGCTTCGTCGTACTGCGCGATCGTGAAGGTGATCGCCCCCTTGCTCGCGGTGTACATGTCCGAGATGTAGGCGTAAAACTCGACTTTGGAGTTCTCTTTGAAGCTCGAGGGGTTCTCGTTGATCTCCTTTAAGGAGAGGCTGATCGCCGCCGTGTTGAAGAGCGGGTCGTCGAGCTCGGAGAACAGGCGCAGCTGAATGCCGCGGGCGAACTGTTCCGCCTTCTGGAAGTAGCTGTAATAGCCCGTCGACGCACTCTCCTTGTTCATGGAGAAGCCGTTTTCTACGAGTTCGAGGTTGAGCAGTTTGAAGTCGTCCTTCGCCGTCTTGTACCACACATAGCCCATGTAGCGGTAGCCCGAGGCGGTGTCGTGTTCGGGGACGTCCCCCGTCGACGATTCAATGACGATCTCGATCGCTTCGTGAAGGCGCTCGTTGGTGAAATTGCTCGCCGCCTTGCCCCACTTCTCCCAGCCTGCGGTGCTCTCGGGGGTGTCCACGCCCTCATAGCGCACGGCGATGGTGCCGCCCTCTTCGAGCGCGAAGTTGGTGGTGTCGCCGTCGGTCGTCTCGCCGACCAAAGTCGCCTTGCCGATCCCGCCGCCGCCTGCCGTCATGAGCTTCTTGCCCTCGTAGGACTTGGAGAGCTTGAGCGTCTTGGTGATCTTGTCGAAGTGCTCGGTGTTGTCGGCGATCTTCGTTCCGCCGCCGCCACCGCAAGCCCCGAGGGCGCAGCACACTGCAAGCACCCCGACCGTGAATGCCAATAAAAATTTTTTCTTCATGACCGATCCTTAATTATTTGCCGCCGCAAGCCTTATAAGCCTCGCTGAGCGCTCTCTCGGCATTCTTTTGACCGAGCAGGACGTATTGCATGACCGTGCCCATCTGGATGCGCGCCGTGAAGGAACCGACGAATGCGGGAGAGGTGAAGAACCGGTCGGTGAGCTGCGTTGCAGCCTGTGCCGCCTTGGAGACGACGAGTTGCTTCCCGGTGAGTTTGTCCCCCGTCTCGGGATCTTTGCCCTCAAGGAAAGTCTTGTAGGAAGCGACCTCATAGACGTCCTCGCGCATGGGGTTGTAACCGCTCGCCTTGGCGAATTTTGCCTGGAATTCGACGTCGAGGAGCTCCTTGATGAACTGGAAGGTCATGATCTGCTTCTCTTCGGGATTGGTCGCGCCGTTGCCGCCCGTGAGCATGACAAGGGAGGGACCCTGGCTGATGCACTGGCTGTGCTCTGCGTCGACACCGGGGATGGGAGCGACTTCCGTCGTGAAGCCCGTACCTGCCTGGTTGCTTGCGCCGCCCGAGGAACCGATGCAGAAGACGAGACCGCCCTGTGCGGGACCCTTTGCGAACAGGGAGGACGTGTAGCTCCCATAGATCTGCTGGGTGGTGATATAGCCGTCTTCATAGTGCTCTCTCATCTCCGTGAGCCATGCCTTTGCCTCAGCATTGTTGAAGAGGTAATGGTTGTCGGGATCTGCGCTCGTGTAGCCGAATCCCATCTGCTCGGACATGGTGATGAACCAGTTGGCTTCGCTGTCGTAGCCGAGAGGGGTGCAGGTAGACCACGTGCTTCTCGCCTTGGCGCAGATCTCCCAAAGTTTGTCCCACGTTGTGGGGGGCTCGGTATAGCCGAGTTCCTTGAGGGCATCGGGATTGTAGAACAACAGCTCGGTCGACTTGACGAAGGGAAGGGTGAGGAGGGCATCCTCTTTCAAGCCCACCGCCTCATAGCCGGTGAAGTTCCTTGCATACCCTTCTTCGAGGTAGCCGTCGATGAACTGGTCGACCTCCGCCTCGGTGAAGCCGATGCGTTCGATCGTCTTGCTCTCGCCGTCTACCGTGTAGGTGTACGACTCGGAACTCGTGAGATACTGACCAAGGTCGACGACCTTCCCCGTCTCGATGTACTGCGCGACGTGGTCGGCATAGCAGTATGCGAGGTCGGGCTGCAAGCCTCCCGTAAAGTCGGTACGCACTTTTCCCAAGACCTCATCGTACCCGCCGGGCTGTCTGTGGTCGATCTTCCAACCGGGGTACTTTGCTTCGAACTTCTGGATCGCCGTCGCGGTCTGTGATGCGAGATCCTGCCCCTGCGAGGAGTAGAAGACGATCGTGTGATCGCTGTCGCCCGATCCGCCGCATCCGCCGAGCGCGAGACATCCCGTGAGGATGAAGCATCCCGCCATCGCAACTGTTAATAGCTTCTTCATGTTTTTCTCCTTTTTTTGATTTTATCCCAACCGCGCCTCCCCGGTGCGGATGAAACCCATGGAAATGCGGCATCAACCCTTCGTGCCACTCTTCGACACGCCGCGCATGATGTAGCGGCGGGCGAAGATGAAGAGGATGAGAAGGGGCAGGCTGACCATGCAGACGGCTGCCATCTTCAACGTGTCGAGCGGGTTGGACCCGTAGTCGCCGCCGTAGAGGGAGAAGCCGTCCGGTTGGACCCTGTCGACGAATCCCCCCGTCACCCAGTTGGTGATCATCTGCCACGACTGCGTGTTGACGAGGCGGGGCCAGAT
This sequence comes from uncultured Clostridia bacterium, assembly GCA_947625065.1. Lineage (GTDB taxonomy): Bacteria > Bacillota > Clostridia > Christensenellales > Borkfalkiaceae > Gallimonas. The sequence continues at coordinate 14,138 of CANQNB010000010.1, forward strand.
GTAGCTGTTCCACGTGCCGATGAATTTGAGCAGCGTGATGGAGATGAGCGTCGGCGCGGTGAGCGGGACCATGACCTTGATGAGGTACCCCAAGTCGCTCAGTCCGTCGATCTTCGCCGCCTGATAGAGGGAGTTGGGGATCTGCATAAAGTTGTTCCGCAAGAGGTAGACATAGTAGACGCTCACGAGGAAGGGCAAGATGAGCACCGCGAAGGAATCGTTCATGTGCGCCTTGGCGACCGTGATGTAGTTGGACACGGTGAAGAGCTCGCCGGGGATCATCATCGTCGCGAGCATGATCGCGAACAGGATGTTCTTCCCCGTGAACTTCATGCGGGCGAAGGCGTAGGCGGTGATGACGATGACCACCAGCCCGAGCACGGTGGACAGGACGCCCACGACGAGGGTGTTGATGAGGATCTGCGTGAACGACGCGCCCCCCGTCACCCCGGGAAGGGTCTGATGGAAGATCATCCAATAGTTCTTCCACTGGAAGGCATGCGGGAAGAAGGTGGGCACCGACTCGCGGAATTCCATCTCCGTCTTGACGGACGACATGAGCATCCAATAGAACGGAAGGAAGGCGAGCACGGCACATGCGGTCAAAAACACATAGACGAAGATGTTCTTGACGATATTCTTCGCTTTTTCTCTCTTTTGCGCCTTTACGGCATCGAAGCCTTCGTCGCCCGCGGAGAGATCCCACTGACCGACAACGGCAGTGGACGATTTGCGCTTGTTCGATGAATTGGACATCCCGGCTCCTCCTTATTTGTACGTCGTGCGCTTTTTGGTGACCAGATTGTTGATCCACGTGATGACCATGATGATCACGAACAGGATCAGCGATCCGGCAAAGGCATATCCCGTCTGCCCGAGTTCGATGTAGCGGTACAGATAGCCGACCATGGTACCCATGTCGTAATCCATGCCCATCGATGTGCCGAACAGACCCACGATCGCCGAGTATTGCTTCATGCCGCCCATGATGCCCGTCACCAACAGGTAACTGATCTGCGGCATGATCATCGGGGCGGTGATCTTCCAGAGCACGGTCCAGCGGCTCGCACCGTCGACCTTTGCGGCTTCGTAATACTGCTTGTTGATCGACTGCATCGCACTGAACAAAATGAGTATCTTAAAAGGAAGCCCCGACCACACCTCGTATACGATGGCGACAACATACTTCGCCCATGGGATGTTCAGGCTTCCTATCTGCCAATGCGGCGAGCTCAGCCCCACCCAATCGACGGCGGGGATGCCGAACCAGCCGAGAACGATATTGACGATACCCACCGTTTCGGTGTTGTTCGCCGTGCCGATGATCTTAAAGAAGGTCGCAAAAACCGCGCCCATAGCGAGGGCGTTGGTGAGGTAAGGTAAGAACAGAATGGTCTGATAGGCTTTTTGCAGCTTTTTGATGGAATTGAGCGCCACGCTGATGAGCAGGGCGAGGAGGGTGGAGAGCGGGACGGAGACGAGCGTGAGCACCAGCGTGTTGACGAGGCACTGAACGAAATCCGCGCCACCCGTGCCCGTGTCTCCCTTTAAGACGCGGACGAAATTGTCGAACCCCCATCCGTTGAAGGCGCCCGTCATGTCCGAATACCCCTGCTTGAAGGAGTTGATGAACGCGGCGATGATGGGGTAGAACGTAAAGACTGCCATGAGGATGAGCGCGGGGGTGACGAACAGCCAGCCGCTCTGGGCTTTGAGCCCGCGGCGGAACTTCTCCCCTTTGCTCAGTTTGGGAGCATCTTCGTAGACGTACTTTTCCTTCTTACCGAACAACCCGGCAAAATAATCCTTGATCGCGGTGAACTTCTCTGTGAACCATTCCTTGATGCAGGCGCCCAAGCCGATCTGCACGATCCTGTCTGTGACGCAAAGGAACCAGATCCAGACGAGGACAGATGCCCCCGCGACCGCGAAGAGAAAGACCGAGAGCCAAAGTTCGAATTTGAAGGGAATGCCGAAGCAGCCGAGCACGCCGAGCGTCGCCGTGCAGACGGCGACGAGCAGCAGGCAGATGCTCATGATGACACGGAGCTTAGTATGACGCTCCGGAGGCGGTGCCGGTAACGATTCCATCCTATCCTTCTCTTGCATCATCTCAACCTCTCTTCTGTCTCTGCGTCGAACAGGAATAATTTGTAGGGCTTGATGTCAAATCTGAGCGCCGCCGCATTCTGCCGGAGGGCGACGTCGCTGTCGATGATGGCGCGCACGACCGGTTTGGTGGAACTCGGGTGGGTGGAGACGACCGTCTTGTCCCTGCCCATGACCTCGATGTGGTCGACGCCAAGGGTCAAGGCACCGTGTTCGTTGTAGATGAATCCCTCGGGGCGGATGCCGACGTAGACCTCGCGGTCCGCATAGGGCGCGGCGGCGACCGCTTCGCTGCCGATGTAGACTCTGCCGCCCTTGATCCTCCCCTTGAAGATGTTGATCGGGGGAGTGCCGAGGAAGTTCGCGACGAAGAGGTTGTTGGGGTCGTCGTAGATGGACTGCGGAGCGCCGATCTGCTGGACAATGCCGAGCTTCATGACGACCATCGTGTCGCAGATGCTCATCGCCTCTTCCTGGTCGTGGGTGACGAAGACGGTCGTGATGCCCGTCGTGCGCTGGATGCGCTTGATCTCCTCGCGGGTCTGCAATCTGAGCCGTGCGTCGAGATTGGAGAGCGGCTCGTCGAGGAGCAGGACGTTGGGCATCTTGACGAGAGCGCGCGCGATGGCGACGCGCTGCTGCTGCCCGCCCGAGAGCTCGTTGGGCTTGCGGGACATCAGGTCCTCGATCTGCACCAGTCTCGCCGCATCGAGGGCGCGTGCGTTCCCCTCCGACTTCTTGATGCGCATGTTATCCAGCGGGAAGCGGATGTTCTGCAACACCGTCATGTGCGGATAGAGCGCATAGTTCTGGAAGACCAAGCCGACGCCGCGCTTTTCTGCGGCGAGCGTGGTCACATCCTGATCATCGAAGAGGATCTTTCCGGAAGAGGGGCTCTCCAAGCCGCTCAACATGAACAGGGTGGTCGACTTCCCGCAGCCGGACGGACCGAGCAATCCGACGAGCTGTCCGGAGGGGATCTCGATGTTCATATCCTCTACGGCATGTACCGCCGCGCTCCCCTTTGTACGGCTGGGGAAGATCTTGGTCAAGTGCTGAATGGATATTCTCATGAGCGTTACACCTCGCGCTTTACTATTCGTATTGTTTTTTCCATCCGGTAGCCTTCGACTTCGAGATTGTCGGGCAGATCCACGGGAGCATATGCCCTGTCGATGTCGATGAACGGATTGACGTAAGTGCCTGCTTTCAACCGCAGCGTCGCGGAATAATTTTCCTCTTTGAGCAAGGTGAACACGAACTCCTCGCCGCCGGCAGAATATTTGATCTCCACACTGCCGTCGAAGCCGGGGACTTCGGTCACATCGAGCGTCAGGGTGACCATGCTGTAATAGTCGTGCCCGAACACATCCTCTTTGGCGGCGCGCTTCTTCCCCTTGCGGGGGATCTTGCACACCTTGAACAGGAACCACTGGAAGAACTTGATGATGAAGTGGGTCCCGAGCAGGAAGTCGGCGATGATGTAGATCGCGACAAAGTAGATGATGATAAAGGGGATCGCCTTGTTGTTCGCGCTCTTGTTGACCGTCTTGACCGCGGCGGCGTATTCCTCCGAGCCGGACGTGGCGACAAAGGCGGGGTCGGCGCGGAGCGCCGCGAGCACATTATCGACGTAGGCGTTCCTCTCCTGCGCCGTGTCCTTCCCCTCTGCGCCGTCGGCAACGAGGGCGTTGTAGCCGTCGATGTCGCCGAAGCAATCGTAGAAGGGGTGGCGGAAGGTGAGGGCCTCCTGCGGGAAGGCGGTCAGCGCCGTCTCGCCCGAGCGGTCGGTAAAGCGCAGGGAACGGATGGAGGAGACGTCGCTCTCTCTGATCTCCAAAAGGATGAATCCGCGCTGTTTATAGGTGGAGATGCCGTCGTTGACGCCGTCGCCGTTCTGGTCGTAATCGAGCAGCGGGAGGATCTTTTCGGTGCCGTCCTCCTGCGTCACCGCAAGCGAGGTACCGTTGTTTGACGTGGAGAAGACCTCGTAGCTATCCTTCACGCCATAGACGTAGCCCAGGTAACATTTGTAGAGCATGCCGTGGGTCAGCTTGCCCTCTGCTGCCTCGGCGTCCTCCGCGGAGCTCCTGTCGTACACCTCCATCACTGCGCGGTAGAGGACGATCCCGCCCGCATCGAACTTGCTCTCGAGCGCAGGCTCTCTGCAAAATCCGACGGGTTCCGCAAGAACGAGACCTGTGAGATAGTCCCCCCGTGCCAAGGCGCTTGCGATCACCTCCGCGGGGACGGTGAATGCCGCAAAGTACCCCGGCAGCGTCAGCGCAAACAGCACGCCGATGCCGAACGTGAAGATGAAATAGATGACGGTGGCAAAGATCTTACTTTTTTTCATGCTTTGCCCGGTTCTTCCGCTTGCCGGCAGGGGCATCGCCCTGCTCCTGCGCCTGTTTTTCGGGTAAACCGCCAACGACCGACGGGGTGCCGTCGGTTCGTTTCACATTGGATTTGAATGCCGCTTCCCTCTTTTTGAGGTTCTCGCGCATTTCTTTATATTGTTTCTTGTTGATCAGCGGGATCAGGAAATAGACGACGATGCAGAGGACGATGATGACCCCGAGCACAATGAAGAAGATAATATCCGTCGTGTTGAGTGAATTGAGCGCCAGCAGGTGACCAAGCATTTCTCTCTGCCTCCAAAAGACTTTGAACTTGTCCGAAATCCCTTCCCGCCCCGAAAGGCGGTTCCCCGTTGCAACCTAACTTCTCGCTATGGATTATAGCATCCCGCGGGGAAGATGTCAATCTGTATTCAATTTATTGTTTGCCAAATTGCAACAATTTTCAACAAGTGCCGACTGCGCCGCCCAAATAAGGAGGAAGACGGCAGAGGGTCCCCTTGGTTTTGCTTTATTTTTTGCGGCGGCAGACGAGGACGATGGCGACGGTGGCTGCCGTGACGACCCCTGCGAGGACGATGAAGCCCACAACGCCGCCTGCGATGATGCCGATCCACGCGCTGACAGGGAGCGTCCTCGAACCCGTATTTCCGCCGGGAACGCCGGGATCGGTTTCGCCGGGCTCAGGATCGGGGTCGACGGGACCGGGTTCGGGATCAGGGTCAGGATCGGGATCGGGGTCGACGGGACCGGGTTCGGGATCAGGGTCAGGATCGGGGTCGGGGTCGACAGCGTTCCCCCATACCATGTCCGCGTACTCGGGGTGATCGATGAACGGATTGCGGTTGTGCTGGATCTTGAAAACTTCCTCGTTGCGGTGCGTTTCGATCCCGTCAACGGGGTCGCTGCTGTTCCATTCGAGCAGGAGCTCAAACGCCGCTTCCTCCGAGCTCGCCGAGATGATATTCGTGATGGGGAGGGTGCCGAAATAGCTGCTGCTGCCCGACCCGTTCGTCGTCCCGCCTACGTTTGCAAAGGTGTTATAGTGGGTGTACACATAGAGCACGATGCGCGCGACGTCGCCCTTGACGTTATCGAGGGGTTCGAACACGCCGCCCTTATGATACCCGCCGAGCCGTGAATCTGCCCCGCTCGTCGTTTTGGAATAGACGGCAGTCCCGTTTGTCACTTCGCCGTATTTATCGTTGCCGCGGTCGCTGTTCATCTTGACTTCCGAGGGACGAAGATGGTGCAGATCGGCGCCGCCGCCCTCCTTTCCCCAAATCTGTCTGCCCGAGGGTTCTTTGGAGAGGCTCTGCGCCCATACATGCTCGCGGTTCCACCGTCCGGGGTCGCTTCCGTTCAGCGTCCACTCGGCGATCGTCTCGTGCGTATAGAATTCCACGACGCCCGATTCCCCATTCAGCGCGGGGTCGGTCGTCGGACCGTACTTCTTACTGTCATTGTAAGAGGCATAATATGTATGCGTTGTGGTGATGAGATCGTGGATCTGACCGAGGAGCTCTTCCCCCCGCGTCGCCGTGATCGGATCATAGTAATCGGAGGCGGCTGTCGCGGACATGGTATGGGCGTCCGCCGTCCAGATGCCGCCGAGGATCATCAGGGATGCGACCGCAGCCGCCGCTGTTGTTTTGAAAAATTTATGCATGATTTCCTCCTGCCTGTTCGGCACGCAATCTCAGCCAGCATCTCCTGCACATGGCGACATAGCGGTCGTTGCCGCCGAGGAGGACTTGCGACCCCTCGGTGACGATCTTGCCGTCGTCGTCGAGCCGCGCGTTCACCGTCGCCTTCGCCCCGCAAGTGCACACCGACTTGATCTCACTGATCGACTCGGCGATCTCAAACAGCCGCTTGCTCCCCGGGAAGAGGTGGGTGGTGAAGTCGGTGGCGAGCCCGAAGCAGAGCACCGGGATGTCCTTCTGGATGACGATGTCGGACAGATTGTCGACCTGCTCGGGGGTGAGAAACTGGCATTCGTCCACGATGATGACGTCGCGGTCGGAAAACTCCTTCTCATACCGCTCGAAGATGTCGTCATTCTCTCCGATGGTGACCGCCTCCTTTTCGAGCCCGATGCGGGACCGAACGACATTTGCGCCGTCGCGGTCGTCGATCGCGGGCTTCAGGAGAAGCACCTTCATGTTGCGTTCTTCGTAATTGAATTTCGTGATCAGCGCCTGCGCCGTCTTCGAGCAGCCCATCGCACCGAACTTAAAGTATAATTTCGCCATAAAAAAGCCTCTTTCCTTTCAAGCGCAAGGGGCGCGCATTATTCGATCACATCGTAAATGAGAGGCTCTTCCTCGGGCATGGTACCCCCGATTTCCGTCGCACAGAGCAAGATCTCCTCTGCCCGTGCGAAGAGGGAAGGGTCGTTTGCGTAGAGCGTCGCAAGCGTCTCGCCTGCTTCGACAAATTCGCCCGTCTTCTTTCGGAGGAGGATGCCCGCGCTGTAATCGATCGCATCTTCGGCGGTGTTCCGCCCCGCGCCGAGAGCAAGGCTCGCGAGCCCGTATGCCTCGGTATCCACCTTGCAGACGTAGCCCGCCTGCCGGCTCTTCACGGGGTAGCTGTATGCCGCCCGCTTCATCTTCGAGGTGTCCTCAATGAGCGCACGGTCGCCGCCCTGCGCCGCGACCATTTCGGCAAATTTTTGGAGGGCTCTGCCGCTCCCGATGGCTTCACGGGCGAGCTGTTTGCACGCTTCCACCCCACCCATGCCCGCAAGCGAGAGCATGTAGCCCGCGAGCGTGAGGCACACTTCGGTGAAATCTTCGGGTCCGTTGCCGCGCAGAGTGTCCACCGCCTCGATGACCTCGAGCGAGTTGCCGATCGCATAGCCGAGCGGCCTGTCCATATTGGTGATGAGGGCGACCATCTTCTTGCCCGCCTGCTTGCCGATGTCCACCATGAGGCGGGCGAGCTCCCCGCTCTTTTCGACGCTCTTCATGAAGGAGCCGCTCCCCGTCTTGACGTCGAGGACGATGATGTCGTCGTCCGCGGCGAGCTTCTTCCCCATGATGCTCGATGCGATGAGGGGCATGCTGTCGACGGTGGCGGTGACGTCCCTGAGGGCGTACAGCTTTTTATCTGCGGGGGCGAACTGCCGCGACTGCCCGACGATCGCAATGCCGATGTCGTTGACCTGGCGGATGAAGTCTTCCTCAGAGAGGGTGGTGCGGAAGCCCTCGATC
>CANQNB010000011.1 GCA_947625065.1 uncultured Clostridia bacterium
TTCATTTCGGCGATACGCCCCTGGAAGAGGCAGATGCCGCCGACGATCTGGACGTGGAAGTGCTTCATGCCGAGCACCCGCCAGCTCGCTTCGCGCAGAGCCGCGAATGCGTCGCAGAGGATGTCGTCGAGCGTTTCGCCCTTTGCAAGGCGCCCCTTCAGGACGACCGTCTGGTTTTTGAGTTCCTCGTCGGTCATCGCCGCATATTTGGGTTCGAGCGCCTCGACGGCTTTCGCCTGTTTGTTGAGCTTTCTCAGGCTTCTCCGTCCGTCGATGTTTTTCAGATAAGAAATCAATCCCATGAATGTTGCTCCAAGTTTCCGCACGTCTCAACGTGCGGTCATCACTTGGTTATTTTACTATATTTTTCCTGTAAAGTCAAAGAGATTTCGGAGACTTTTCGAGATTTTCATGCGACGGTCACGCATTTTTGAAAAATTCTTTCGCTCTCTGCCCCATGCGCCCCGCCGCATTTCCCCCAAAAAGCGAGAAAGCGGCACGCTGTTTCGGCATGCCGCTTTGCCCCGTTCAGCCGGGATCGCTCTCTTTGAGCAAATCGCGCGGGATGCGCACCGCGGACACCTGCCCCGCCTCCTCGCTCGCCGCGTCGTACATCTCCTTGGCGATGCGCTCGGGCTGCTTGGTCTGGGAGAGGGAGGCACCCGCCTTGACGAGGCTGCGGTATTGCTCGGCGTTCTCGACATCGGCGGCATCCACCCGCACCTTGCCGCCGCCCGCACGCATGGCGCGGAGGACGAGCTGCACTTCTCCCCGCACGCAGACTGCCTGCGCTCCCCCCTCGCACGCAGCCTTGGTGCCCCGCGCGATCTCCTCTTCGCCGAGGCTGTGGTCCTCGAGAGAGACGATGAGGGGAAGTTTCTTCGCCGCACGCCTGATCTTTTTGACCTCCTTTTTGAGGTAGGAAGCGTTCCCCGCGCGAAGGGCGGAATAGCAGAGCACGAGGCGGATCTCCCTTGCCCCCTGCCGCACCGCCGTCTTGGTCTCGAGCTTCTTGACGGGGATGAGGGTCTCCCCCGTCCCGCCGACGAGCCCGATGACGTACGTCTCGCTCCCTTCGAGCAGACGCCGCGCGGAGGCGACGTTCACGGGGGAGACGAGCACGCCGTGCACATTGAGTTTGCGCGCCCCCTCGCAGGCGGAGCGGAGCGCGAATTTGTCCGTTTCCCTGCGGGAAGCGTCGACGATGAGCTTGCGGAGGGAAGCGGCGATCTCCGCCTCCCGCTTTGTCCTCTTGAATTCTCCGTATTCCACAGCCTCGGCTGCGGACAGCACCGTGTTTTCCATACGCGGTATCTTTCCCGTAAATGGGAGAAAATATGCAACTTCTTTGCAATTTGCGACAGACCGCCCCGCCTACAATGGAGGCATGCTTTTGTCTGTTTCCCAATGGCTCGGCGCCCTCTACGCCGCCATGATCCTCTCTGTCTGCTTCGCCTTTGCCGTTCTGCTGAGCCTCGCCCGCATCGGTCTGCGCGCGATGCGCAAAGTTCCGCCCGCGGAGAAGAAGGAGGAAGAGGCGAAGGAGGAGCCGCGCGGGAACGCGCCCGAGCCCGTCTATTACATCGTCGAAAAAAAGAAAAAACGCGCCCGGGCGGAGTACTCCGATCCCAAGCGCATTTCCTTCAAATGAACATGCAAATGGACATGATGGGCGCAAAACAGCCGAACGGGCTGTGCACGCTCAGCTCATGCCGTCAGACAGCATCAGACAGCCGCGGAGCAGAGGGAATGGGCGCCGTGCGCTCAGTCCTCGTACCGCTCGACGTTCTTGCCGCTGTCCCACAGCCGCTCGAGGTAGTAGAACAGGCGGGATTCCTCGTTGAAGACGTGGACGACGACGTCGCCGTAGTCGATCACGCCCCAGCGCCCCTCGCGCAACCCTTCGCTGCGGACGGGAGAGAGCTCGTACTGCTTCTTCATCTGCTCCTCCACGTTGTCGGCAAGGGCGCGCACCTGCGTCGTCGACTTGCCGCTCGCGATGACGAAATAGCTGCACACGACCGTCTGGTCGGACACGTTGAGGATGACGATGTCCTCCGCCTTCTTCTCCGAGAGCGCCTTGGCGCATGCCCGTGCGAGTTCGTAACTTTCCATAAAATTACCCCCTTTTTCTCATTTTTTTCGCCGTTTGGCGCGTATTATGCGTCGCATAGTACTTCGCATGCGGCGATTTTTTTCTGTTTTATTCGGCTTTGAGCCACGCATACGCGCGCCTCGTGAGCGGATAGACCGGCTCCCCCTTCTCCTCTAAATAGGCAAGCTGATGCCGCAGGGACTCCGCAAGGCAGCGGTCCAGATCCTGCCAAAAAAGAGCGCGCAGATCCTCCACCCCCGGAAAGCTCCTGCCCTCTTCGAGCAGATCTGCGAGGTAGATGAGCTTGCCGAGCGGGGTCATGTCCTCCCTTCCGCTGGCGTGATAGCGGATGGCGTCCAGAATCTCCTTGTCGGTGATGCCGAAGAGATGTTCGGCAAGGTACGCCCCCGTGTATTGATGCACCACGGGCTCGGGGACGCATGCGGGGAGTTCGCATCCCGCGAGGCGGGGATCGTCCGCCGGGACGGATTTGGCACAGTCATGGAGCGCCGCGGCGAGAAGAGCTTTCCCCTCTTCGATCCCGAGCGAGCGCGCCCGCCGGCAGGCAAGTTTCGCCACGCGGAAACTGTGCTCCCTCCTCCCCTCCTTCTCGAGCGAAAGGGCGGGGGCGATAGCGGCATGCGTGTACAGACCGTGCGCACGGATGTAACCGCATACACCGCCGTCGAGCGCTTCGGGGGTCTTTCCGAAGGCGAGCATGACCCGAAGATCGGTGGACGAGACGGCTTCCCCCGTGAAGGGGATCTCCGCAAAGTCCTCCCCGAATGTCTCCCTGAATTTTTTATGGACGCCCGCATCCGGCCTTTCTCCCCTGCCGCAGGCGGCGACCGTGACGCAGCGCACGATCTCCTCGGGGCACTTCCATGTGAAGAAGTCTTTGAGCATGTCGGCGCCCACGAGGAAGAAGAGCTCGGCGTCGGGGAATTCTTCCCTGAAATGGCGGCAAGTCAAATACGAATAGCTCGTGCCGCCCGATCTGAGCTCATAGTCGGAGACCTCGGCAAAGTCACATCCGCCGAGGGCAAGTTTGCACATCTCGAGGCGGTCCTCCCCGCCCGCCGCCGCCCCCAAGCGCTTGTGCGGCGCGACAAAGGAGGGCACCACAACGACCCGGTCGAGGGAGAGCGACCGCTTTGCGGCACAGATGAGGGCAACATGCTGAGAGTGAATGGGATCGAACGATCCGCCGAAGATGCCCAGTCTCATATCTGTATTCTACCACACTTTTTGCCGTTTGACAAGTATCATTCCGCAAATACCTGTCAAAAATATCGTCATGCGAAAAATCGACCTGCCGCTCATCTGCGACGTGCTCTTTTATGGCGCATGCGCCTTCTTCCTCTCGGTGGGGATCCTGCGGTTTTACCGCGTTCCGATGGCGATCTCCCTGCTCTGCGCCGTCCTGTTCGCCCTCGCCGCGGGCGGGATCGCCTTCCTCATCCTCTATTCGAAGAGAAAAAAATACGCCCTCTCCAAGGCGGAACGGGCGCGCAAAGAGGGGCTCATGCTCCACCTCGCCCTCGAACAGAAGGGGCGCGTCCTCGAGGCGCTGCAGCGGGCATACGCCGCCGACGGAAGGCAGACGGAGATCGGGGACGGCTGTCTCACGGAGGGCGAAAAGCGCTGGGTCGTGCTGTTCACCATGCAGCCCGTGTCTGCGGATGCCGTCGCGGAGATGCTGCGCAGCTACGGGGGGAGCGCGTTCGGCTTGCTTTGCAACGAACTTACCCCCGAGGCGGAGAAGCTCATGCGGTCGTTCGGCAAGGACGCCGTGACGGGGGACGAGGTGTTCGCCCTCTTCGAGCGGACGGGGACGACGCCCTCTCCCCTCATCTGCGGGGACCTGCCCCGCCCCAAACTCCGCGCGCGGCTCAAGAGGAGCTTCTCCAAGCGCAACGCGAAGCCCTTTTTCGTGAGCGGGATGCTGCTGCTCGTCATGAGCCTCTTTACCTTCTTCCCCCTCTACTATCTCATCTCGGGGAGTATCCTCCTGCTCACCGCGGTCGCCGTGCGGGCGTTCGGCTACGCCTGATTCTTAGGATTGTCTCCGGGCTCCGCCGCGCTCAGCCTCTCGGCATCGCGAGGGGCAGACGGGCGATGACATCCTCCGCATCGGGGGCGTATTCCCCCATCTCCCCTGCGGCGAGTTCACCTGCCCTCCCCGAGAGGAATGCCGCACAGACCGCCGCCTCGAAGGGAGGGGTCCCCCGCGCGCACGTCCCCGCGAGAAAGCCCGCGAGTGCGTCTCCGCTTCCCCCCTTGGCGAGGGTGGCAGAGCCCGTGGTATTGATGGCAACGCGGTCCCCCTCCGCGATGACGGAGCGGTTGTTCTTGAGGAGGACGGTGACGGCGTATTCCTTGGAAAACTCCCTTGCGCAGCCGATGGGATCGCGCACGATCTCCTCTGTCGTCTTGCCCGTGAGGCGGGAAAATTCTTTGATGTGCGGCGTGACGATCACGCGGCACTTTTTGGTATGCAGCATGTCTGTTCCGCATGCCGCGAGGGTGTTGAGGGCGTCGGCATCGAGCACGAGGGTGCCTGCATAGGTCGAAAGAAGCTCTCTGAGGACGCTCTCGGTGGCGGCAGAGACGCCCGCGCCCATGCCGAAGGCGACCGCCTCGCAAGACTTGCAGGAAAGGGGTCCGCGCGGCTGCGTCTTCACGATGCAGGCGGGGTACTTTGCCGCGATCACCGTGCGGCGCAATTCCTCCCCTTCGGGCGACGGCAGAGCCGGGAGATAGAGCTTCGTGTAGCCTGCGCCCGACTTCAGACAGGCGCCCGCCGCAAGCAACGGCGCGCCGAGCGTTCCGTCTCCCGCGAGGATGGCGGCTGCCCCGTAGTCCCCCTTGTTCGTGTGCGACTTCCGCTTGGGGAAGAGGGCGCGAATGTCCTCTTCTTCCCAGATCTCCGCTCCCCCGCCGAAACTGAGCCCTATGTCGGCGACGGAGACTTCGCCCGAGAGGTCCGCCCCGTCCGAGAGGAGGAGTTCGGCTTTCAGGCAGCCCATCGTGAGCGTCTCGTCGGCGCGAACGGCGCTTCCCTCCGCGACCCCGCCGCGGGAGAGACCGCTCGGGACGTCGCATGCGATGACGTATGCGCCGCTGTGGTTGATGAAATCGACGAGCTCCGCCTCCGCCCCCGCGATGGGACGGGAGAGCCCCGTTCCGAAGAGGCAGTCGACGATGAGGGCATATCTTCTGCGGGGAATGCGCCCCATAACTTCGCATGGGCAGGAGGAGGACGTGGTCCCCGAAAGGCGCAGGATGGCGACGTCCAAGCCCCGCTCAAACAGAATTTTTGCCGCGACCTCTCCGTCACCGCCGTTGTTGCCGCCGCCGCAGACGAAGAGCGCGTCCGTGATGCCAAGACGCTCCATCGCACGTCCGACCGCGTCTGCGAGCGCGCTGCCCGCCCGCTGCATAAGCGCGGAGACACTCGCGCCCCCTGCGATCGCTTGCTTTTCGGCGGCACGCACCTCGGCGTACGTCCATGCACGTTTCATGATCGTTTCCTCCTCAGATCCTGATGCGGATCTCTGCGGATGACAGCGCACGGATGGCGCCGTTCTCCTCGATCTCGAGCCGCCCGTCGGGCAGGATGCGCCTCGCTACGGCGTCGTATTCCCTTCCGCCCTCCGTCACGCGGACGGTGCGGGAGAGAAAGCGGATGCGGGAGAGATAGTCGTCGAAGTCCGTCGGCGAGGTGTAGCTGCGGATGAGCTCCTCGCGCGCCTCCTTCGCCGTGATCCGCCGCCCCGCCTCCATGGAGAGGGTCGTTGCGATGCCGCCGAGAGCGGAGACGTCGTTCTCCGCATTCAGTCCGATGCCGACGATGCTGCTGTCGAGCATGCTCCCTGCGAGCGAATTTTCGATGAGGATGCCGCTCAGCTTTTTCCCGCCCGAAAAAACGTCGTTGGGCCACTTGATCTCGGCGTCCACGCCGAAGCGGGCAGCGGTCTTGCAGACGGCGACGGCGGCATGCGCCATCACCTCGAAGGCGCGCGATGCGGGGAGACCCTCATAAAAGGTGAGCGCAGAGAAATAGACGCCCCCGCGTTCAGAGAGAAAGGCGCGGTCCCTTGTGCCGCGCCCCTGCGTCTGGCGCGCGGCACAGACGATGACGTTCTCCCTCGCGGGGAGATACTGCTTGATGACGTCGTTGGTGGAGGACGCCGTCTCCAACAGGATGACCTTCATGATTCCCCGTCCTCCTGCACGAGTGCAGACAGCGCCTCGCGGGCGGTGTCGTAGCCGAACCCGCGGGAGAGAAGATGGCTGTATGCCTTCTGCACCGTCTTGCGGTCGGAGAGGTCCTTGCCGCGGAGGTACTTGCGGAGCACTTCGCGCGCGCTCTCCGTCTCCCCCTCAACGGAGGAGAGGGCACCCTCGATCGCCTCGTCCGGGACCCCCTTTTTGCGGAGCTCTTGCGCAATGAGGCGGCTCCCCTTGCGCTTGGACACGCTCTCCGCATACGATTTAGCATAGGCTTCGTCGTCGAGAAAGCCGTAATTTTTCATGCGTTCGATTGTGTCGTCGATCACGTCTTCGAGATACCCCTTGCCGGCGAGGAAGGTGCGGATCTCCTTCTCCGTCTTCATGGTCGCCGTGATGTGGGTGAGCGCTTTGTCGAACGCCGTCTGCTTTTCGCTCTCGAGCTGGATGCGCGCGAGTTCTTCGCCCGCGATCTCCTGCCCGACCTGCAGGCGATTTCGCGCGACCGTCTCGAGTTTCATGCCGCAATAAAACCGCCCGTCGAGCTCGATGTTGCAGCGGGTCTTGTCCTTTTTTTGCGGCGTGATACCCGTGATCCGCGACATGGGTGCCTCCTTTTTTGTCAAGTGCGCTTATGTATGAGTGTTCAGACGCCGTAAGTGGGCCACGTGCGGTTCGCCTTGAACCACGCCGTCTCTTTGAGGATGGTGTCGTTGTTGCTGCCGTGAATGGAGAATTCCGTGCCGTCGGAGCGGACGGTGATCTCGCCGTTCATGGAGCCGAATTTTTTTGTCGTTCCGTCGAGCGAGAGGGTCGTCACATAGATGTTTGCGGTGTAGCGCGCGACGCGGTCGATCATGGCTTGCGTGGGGAATTGATTGTTCTTGTTCGAAGTATATTCGTTCGAACCCGCGCAGCAGCAGACGCAGACGTTCTCGGGCGTGATCTCGGAGAGGAGGATGTCGTTCGACGACGTCTTGCTGCCGTGGTGCCCCGCCTTGAAGAGCTTGCAGTGAGGGAGCTCATTGGACGCCGCGAGGCTCTGCTCCCCCTCCTGCTCGAGGTCGCCCGTGAACAGGTAGTGGCAGTCGCCCTGCGAGAAGAGGGTGCAGACGGAGTAGTTGTTCTCGTCGGAGCTCTTCTGCTCGTAAAATTTCTGATAGAGGATCTCAAAGGAAATGCCCTCGGCGAGCGCATATTCCCGCTGCGCGCCGTCCGTCTCCTTCCAGCATTGCAGGGCGGTATAGTGCACGGCGCCGTCGCTTGCGACCTCCTTGTCCCGCCATGTGATGTAGTCTGCGGAGATCTTCGAGGTCGTGTTCTTATAGACAAAGTCGATGATCGTGCCGCACTTGAAGTTGGCGAAGATGCCGTCCGAGCCGTTGTTGCCGACAAAGGAGGCGATGTGGTCCTCGTGCGCGTGCGTCGCGATGACGTATTCGAGCACCCCGTCCGTGCAGTACTCCTTGATCTTGGGCACGAGGGTCGCGGCGGAACCGCGCTTGGAGCCCGCGTCGATGAGGACCTCGGTGTCCCCCGTCTTGACGAGGGTACAGTCGCCCGCGTTGCCGTTGCCGAGCTCTAAAAAGTGGATCTCGAGCTCCGCCTTCTTCTCGGGCTCGGGCTCGGGTTCGGGTTCAGGTTCGGGCTCAGGCTCGGGGTCAAGCTCAGGCTCGGGTTCAGGTTCGGGTTCGGGTTCAGGCTCGGGTTCAGGCTCGGGTTCAGGTTCGGGGTCGAGCGGGGTCGACGGCACGGTGGGATCAGACACATCCGGGGGAGTGTTTGAGCCGAACATTCCGCAGGAGGCGAGGAGGAACAGCGCCGCAAGAAGGAGGGCGATGAGGGCAACGATATTTCTCTTGTTCTTTTTCATGTCCTTTTCTCAATCTCAATATTCGAAGATCAAAAAGCTCCAGCTCATCGCGGGGAGGGTGAGGGTCACCTTTCCATCCCGAACGGCGGGGAGGTCTTTTTCGTGCGGCACGACGTCGTCCGGATGGTCGAAGCCGTTGGTCGCAAGGAGGTCGGGATGGGAGAGCTCGACATAGCTCTTTGCACGCAGTTCGCCGAAGGAGCGGAGCTCGAGCTCCACTTCGCGCGCCTCCTGCGCGTAGTTGCAGAGGGAAGCGCACACGGTGCGGCGGGCCCTGTCGTGATTGATCGCCTCGTTGATGTAGCGCGCTGTTCCGTACATGTTCTCGAAGGTATCCGAATCGGAGAAGGTGCGGAGGGTCTCGCCGCGGGCAGTCCCCGCGATGTAGCGGAAGGGATAGAAGGAGGTCTGTCTGAAGGTCCCTCCCCCCTTCTGCGTCATGATGGGTGCGATGACGTTGACGAGCTGGGCGAGGCAGCCGAGCTTGACGACGTCGCAGTTGTTGAGGAGGGTGTTCATGAGACCTGCGAACACGAGGGCATCCTGAAAGGTGTAGACGTCTTCGAGAAGATGGGGCGCCGTCTTCCAGAGGGGCTCGGTCCGCGGGGCGGTCACCGTCCAGATGTTCCACTCGTCGAAGGAGATGAAGAGCTTCTTCTTCGAACGCACTTTGGCGCGGACGTACTCGATCGTCGCCCGCAGCGTGCCGATGTATTCGCTCATATCGTCGGCGGAACCCAAAAAGTCCTCGAGCGGTCTCTCGCGGTCCTCATCATACATGTAGTAGCGGTGCATGGAGAGGTAGTCGACCGCGCGGTAGGTGTGCTCGAGCACGATGCGGTCCCACTCGGGGAAGGTCTTCATCTCATGGTTGGAGGAGCCCGAAACGATGAGCTTCAAGGGTTCGTCCGACCAGTTCTTCCCGCTCTCCTCTTTGAGTTCCCCGTTCGCCCAGCGCATGACTTTTGCCGCTTCGAGCGCCTTCTTCCCGTATTCGTCGGCGGTGAGATGACCGATCTGCCAGGGACCGTCCATCTCGTTTCCGATGCACCAATAGCGGACATGGTATGGCTCTTTGCTGCCATTGGATCTGCGCATCTCCGAGATTTCCGTGCCGCCCTCGTGGTTGCAGTACTCGACGAGGCGGGCGGCATCCTGAATGGATCCCGTCCCCATATTGACCGCCATCATGGGAGTGACATCCGCCTTTTTGCACCACTTCATAAATTCGTCAGTGCCGAACTGGTTGGTCTCGGTGGAAAACCATGCGAGGTCGAGGCGGACGGGGCGCTTGCTCTTTTCGCCGATCCCGTCCCTCCAATCGTACCCCGAGAGGAAGTTGCCGCCCGGGTAGCGGACGATGGGGACATGGAGCTCGCGGACGAGGTCGATGACGTCTGTGCGGAAGCCGTCCTCATCGGCGGTCGGGTGGTCGGGCTCGTAGATGCCCTCGTAGACGGCGCGCCCGAGGTGCTCGATAAAGGAGCCGTAGAGGTTGGGATCGACGGTGCCGACCGTGAGATTGGCGTCGGCGAAAATTTTGGTCTTCTTCATGATCGTTTTATGTTTGAACACGGTTTATACTACCCCCAGTTGAGCTGCGATGTTGACGACGGCGTCGTCGATGTTGTGCAAAAATTTGTTGAGCGCCTTTTGCGCGGCGGGGTCGATGCGGTCTTCCTCCAGCGTGCGGAAGATGCCGATGACCATGTCGAAATTCTCGTAGATGACCTCGCAATCGGGGTCGATCGCGCGGAATACCCCGTCTTCGGACCCGTGCTGGAGCTTGTGGAGCTCGGTGATCGCGCCGTGCATTTCGAGGATGAGGTCGGGGTCGCCCGTCCTTGCGAGCTTCTCCATCGCACCGTTGAGGCGGGCGAGCTGCCCGATGAAGGCGAGATGCTGTTCGTTTGCCTGTTCTTCCATCTCTCCCTCCTACAGCTCGACCCCGTTTTGACGGAGGAGCGCGCGGGCGGATTCCACGCTGTCCACCCCCGTCTTGTTCTTGACGGGAGCGAATTCCTTCTCTCTTGCCACCTCGAAGGGAAGACAACTGCCGGCGAGCTTCACCATGTCGAGGATGAGCGTCTCGAACTTATAGCCGTTCTCCCGCTCGGGTTTGACGAGGATGCCGTTTTCGTCGAGGTGGGCGATCTTCTTTTTGACAACATGCACGGGGATGCGCTCCTGCGCGATCTCCTCGAGCCGCCTTGCGCTGAACAGATAGTTGAGGATGACGCCATAGATGTAGCGGAGCTCCCCCTTTTCGTCGCGCATGTTCGCCATTTCCTGCGTGAGTTCATAGTATTCGATGACGGAGGGTGCGCCGTTCTCGAGACAGAGCACGCCGACCTTTTCGTCAGGGGCGTTCTTGCAGACGACCTTTGCACCGCAGAGCTTGCCGCTCGCGATGGTCGCGCCGAGGAAGACGGGATCCGCCATGCGTTGGAGGACGTTGTCCACCGAATAGACGTTGTACCACTCGATGCCGGGGAAATCGCGGTCGGCGCCCGCCCTCTTCATCGAAGAATACCAGCCGCCGTTGCCGTTGGGGGAGAGGGCGAGCTTGCCCTTCCCCTCGAGGAGGAGCTTTCCGTCGAACCCGACGCTCGGCGCCATCTCCTGTTCGAAGAAGCGGATATAGCTCTCGGGATAGCCGAAATAGCCGTGCGATCTGAGGAAGGCGCGGGTCTCGGCGTCGTTTTTCTCGCTCGTCATGATGAGCAGGGGAACGTAGACCCCGCAGTCACGGGTGACGTCGAGGAGGTTTTTGATCTGCTGTTCGAAGATGTAGAGGGGCTTGGTGATGCCGATGTCGTAGGCGCCCTTGGGCGAATCGGAGCCGAGGCGGGTGCCCTGCCCGCCGGCGAGAAGGACGGCTGCGAGCTTGCCCTCGGCGATCGCCTGTTTTCCGATGCGCGCATACTCCTCGCGGCGTTTCTCGATCTCGGGGATGCGGAGCCCCTCGATCGGCTCGATGACCCCCTTGCCGCTCAGGTCCTCCGGGTTCTTCCAGAGTTCGACGGTCTCCCAGTCGATGGCTTCGAGGCGGGCAAGGTAGTCTTCGCGCTCCTCGGGGGGGAGCCCCTCAAAGTTCCATAGGTGCTCCTGCCCGTGCGCTTTCAGGGTCTGTTTGATGTCCATAGGCATCCTCCGTTGCGGTCTTTTCTATATTATAAAAAAATACGGCGGAGTTGTCAAGATTCCGCCGTAAAATTTTCTTGCCCTCTTTGCCGCCCTTTCGTGCGAAAATCGCACCAAAAACTCAGCCGCGGCGAGTGAACAAAAAGGCGCCCGCGTGGAAGGGTTCGCCAAAAACCGAGAGCCCGTCTTCGGACATGGTATGCCACAAATCGGTGAAGCACGACGTGAGCTCGTAGCCCTCCGCGGGGAGAAAGAGTGTCTCCTCCGAGCGCAGAAAATGGACGATGACGAGTTTTTTATCTGCAAATTGCCTGACGAAGATCTGCCTGCCCTCGGGCGCGCGGTAATACTCGACGTTGCAGTCGATCGAAATGATGTCGCCGCGGCGGACGATCTCCTTGACGCTCCCGTAGAATGCGAGCCCCTGCGCGATGAGCGACTTCTTTTCGGGAGTGAGGCGGAGGACGTCGCCCGAGAGGCAGATGCGCCCCATCATCGCGGCGCAGAGGGAGTAGATCGTGCGGCTGTCGCTCTCCCCCTCGCGCAGGACCGCCCAGATCTGCGACTGGCGCGCGGGGATGACGCGGGAGACATTTGCCGCGACGAGCGGGATCTCGTCGCACTCGTGCGCGTCCGAGAAGGAGCACATGGAGACCATGCCCATGCGCTTGGGCTCGATGCGGCTTCCGCCCGACGAGCAGTTTTCGATGACGATACCGGGGATCGCGTCTTTGAGGCGCTCCAGCCACGCGAGGCTCTGCTGCGCGACCTGCCGTCCGCCTTCCCCAAACGAACTTCCGTCCTCGCTGTCGCAGCCAACGCCGTAGGTGTCGTTGTAGTCGATCTTGATGTAGCCGAACCCGTTCTCACGCAGGAGAGCGAGCATGCGGTCGGAGAGGTAGCTTTCCGCCCCCTCCTCTCTCAGATCGAGGAAGCGGCGGTTCTTGCTCGTGATGGGGCTTCCGTCGCGGTGGAGGAGCAATTCCTCCCGCCCAAAAGCCGCGCTGTCCCGCCCGACATTTTCGAACTCGAACCAAATGCCCGGTAACATGCCCGCATCGCGGATGCGTTTTGTGAGAGAATGGATGCCGTTCGGGAAGAGAGTTCCCGACGGGATCCAGTCGCCGATGGCGTTGCACCAACCCTTGTCGTCCGGCTTATACCAGCCGCAGTCGACGACGAAATAGCCGATCGGAAGCCCCTCGATCGCAGCGAGAATATGCTCGATGTTCTCCTCGGACGGGCAGCCCCACGTGGTGCAGTACTCGTTGAAGAGGACGGGCATGCCCTCCTCGGAGGCGGGGACTTCGAGACGGGCGTCCTGAAAATGTACGAGCGCATTGCAGGCGGAGAGCAGGTCGCGCCCCACCGTGAAGAAGGCGAGATCGGTCGAGAAGCTCTCCCCGGGGAGGATGTCCTTCCGCCAATGCCCGTACAGGTCGTCTGCGAGCCCGCCCGAGAGCGCGCAGCCCTCCTTCTCCTTGTACACTTCGAGCTGCCACGAATAGGGAGCTTCGAGCATCACGGCGAGGCAATAGCCGCTCCCTTCGATGGCGGCAAAGGGAAAGTGTCCGCGGTTGGGCATGCTCCCGTTCTGCCCCCATCGCTCCGTCTTGATGCCGTAGCGCGCCCAGCTCATGTCGAGCCCGAGGCGGGAAAAGGGATCGGTCTGCAACCTGCACTCGCGGGACCACGCGCTCGTCATACGGTGGAGGGAGAACCCCTCCGTGCTGCCCGTCGCAGGGGCGCCGATGCCCGAGAGGGAAATGCTGTCGAGCCTCTCGAGGGTGCGGATCTCGTTGGATCTGTTTTGATAGATGACCTGAACGGAGAACACGCCGCTTTGTTCATCGTAGCGCAGAATGTGCGTGTAGAAGTTGCCCTCTCCGTCGGTGAGGACGGTCTCGACCCCACCCATGTCCGAGGTCTGGCGTTCGATTTTCAAAATAGTGGAACTGCGGTTGCGCATCGTGACGCCCTCGGTATAGTCGATGAGCGCCTCGTCGCCGAGCAATGCGACCTGCACGAGGCTGTCGGTCGTGAGCTTTTCTGCGTCGGCATTTGCCCCCTTGGGATAGACGGCGAGCCCCACCGCCGTCTTGCCCTCGTGCCCCTCGATGACTGCTTCGCGGTAGATGACCTCGGTCTCCCCGAAGGTGTATCTCTTCAAAAACATGACTCCTCCCGTTGCCGCCCCATGGGGCGGTCTGAAAAAAGGAGGCGGTACGTTGGTACCGCCCCCACGGTTTGCCCTTGGTTATTTCTTCATCTTCCAGATCGCATCCGACCACATGAGCTGCTTCTTGAAGTCCTCGATCTTCGTGTTCTCATCGATGAGGACGACTTCCACCCCCCACATGTTGCCGAGGTCGACCATCTCCTGCGCCGTGACGACGGAGGAGACGACGGTGTGGTGCGCGCCGCCCGCGTAGATCCATGCCGCGACGCCCTCCTTAAAGTTGGGCTGATACTTCCACATCAACCCGCCGACGGGGAGGTTGGGCATCGGATTGGGATACTTGACGAGCTCGATCTTCTGGACGATGAGGCGCATCCTGTCACCCATGTCGACCATGGAGACGGCGATCGCCTCGGGGGATTCGATGCCCTCGAACACGAGACGGGCGGGGTCGCTCTTGCCGCCGATGCTGAGCGGGTGGACCTGGATCTCGGGCTTGGTCGCCGCGAACTGCGGGCTGACCTCGAGCATGTGCGCGCCGAGGCAGAGACCGTCGGCGAGGTCATAGGTGTAGTCCTCCATGAGACCTGTGCCCTTCTGGGCTGCCATGTACTGCATGGTCGCACCGAGCGCGGCGATCTTCCAGTCGCCCTCTGCGCCGAAGCCGAAGCCCTTGCTCTGCAGGTCCTGAATGGCGAGCCCGGGGAGCTGGTTCATCCCGTGCAGGGAGCCGAAGTGGTCGACGATGCCGATGTAGCCGCCCTTGTCGCGGCAGAATTTTTCCATCGCGATCTCGTACTTCGCCTGCTCGCGGACGACTTCGATGCGGTCGGTGCCCATCGTGTACTTCTCGTCGTATTCCGCCATGAGGGCATCCACCTCTGCCTCGGAGACGGCGTCGATATAGTCGACAAGGTCGCCGATGGGATAGTAATCGACCGTCCAGCCGAGGTTGATGTGGGCGTCGATCTTGTCGCCCTCGGTGACGGCGACGTCGCGCATGTTGTCGGAGAAGCGGGCGACCTTCACCGTCCTGGAGAAGGCGTAGCCTGCAGCGACACGGCACCACGAAGCGAGCTCTTTGAGTGCCTCGGGATCCTTATAGTAGCCGACGATGACCTTGTTGTCCATGCGCAGCCGCGAGACGATGTAGCCGAACTCTCTGTCGCCGTGCGCCGCCTGGTTCTCGTTCATGAAGTCCATGTCGATGGTGTCGTAAGGGAGCTTTTCGTTGTATTGGGTGGCGAAGTGGCACATCGGCTTTTGTAGCATGGAGAGCCCCTTGATCCACATCTTTGCGGGGGAGAAGGTGTGGCACCACGTGATGATGCCGACGCAGTTCTCGTCTGCATTCACCCGCTTGACCGCCGCGACGACCTCGTCGGAGCTCTTGCAGGTGGTGAGATAGCGCACGGTCACGGGGACATGGCGGTTGACGTAGATCGCCATCTCCTTGGAGTGCTGTGCGACATGTTCCAGAACGTCGTCACCGTAGAGCGTCTGGGAGCCTGTGAGCCAGTAAACTACTTTTTCTTTCATAATATTTCTCCTTAAAAATTATCTCGGTTTAGGCGGGGTCCTCCCCCTTTGCCCCGCGCGCGGGGCGGAAAGCTCATTTCTTCTGCCCGTAATAGGCATGCTTGCCGTGCTTGCGCAGATAGTGCTTGTCCATCATGAACTTGTCCGCACGCACGACGGTGGGGTTGACCTGCTCGGTGATCGTCGCCATCTTGGCGACCTCCTCGATGACGGTCGCGTTGTAGACCGAGGCGTCCCCGTCCTTGCCGAAGGCGAACACGCCGTGGCTCTTGATGAGCACGCCCGGGACTTCGAGCGGGTCGAGGTTGTCCTCACGGAACTTCTCGATGATCGCGAGGCCCGTGTTCTTTTCGTATTCCCCCTCGATCTCCTCCTTGGTGAGGGAGCGCGCGCAGGGGATGTCGCCATAGAAATAGTCGGCATGCGTCGT
The DNA here is from genome assembly GCA_947625065.1 of uncultured Clostridia bacterium. GTDB lineage: Bacteria > Bacillota > Clostridia > Christensenellales > Borkfalkiaceae > Gallimonas. Next base: position 15,494 of record CANQNB010000011.1, read on the forward strand.
CCCGTAGAACGGGATGCTCCTGCCTGCCTGCGCCCATGCCGTGGCATAGGTCGAATGGGTGTGCGTGACGCCGCCCACGTTGGGGAACGCCTTATAGAATTCGATATGCGTGGGCGTATCCGAAGAGGGGCGGAGCTCCCCTTCGACCACCTTGCCGTTGAGGTCGACGACGACCATGTCCTCTGCGGTCATCTTGTCGTATTCGACGCCCGAGGGCTTGATGACGATGAGCCCGCTCGCCCTGTCGATCTCCGAGACGTTCCCCCACGTGAACAGCACGAGATGGTTCTTGACGAGATCGAGATTTGCCCTGAGTACCTTTTCCTTCAATGCTTCTAACATCGCTGCCTCCTGTGCGCCGCCGCGGGCGCCAATGGTTTTATTTCAAAGAATAGATCGCCTCACGGACGATGGGGAGCCCTTCGACATAGCGGTCGGAGAATGCCTCGAACCCTGCGACGTCGGCGGGGTCGGGAGCGATCGTGACCCCTTCCTGCCCCTTGAAGACCTTCTCCTCGAGGTAGTCGGCGAGAGATTCGTTCGCCGTCCTGCGGATCATGTAATTGGCAAGGATCGCCATGCCCCATGCGCCGCCCTCGCCTGCCGTCGTCATGACGGTGACGGGCGCATTGATCGCCGCGGCGAGGAAGCTCTGCCCGACGCGCTCCGTCTTGAAGAGCCCGCCGTGCCCCGTGATCTTGTCGAGCTTTACGCCCTCCTCCTTGAGCATGATGTCGCACCCCACTTTGAGGGCGCCGAATGCCGAATAGAGGTGGGTGCGCATGAAGTTCGCCAGCGTGAAGGAGGAATCTGCCTTGCGCACGAAGAGCGGGCGCCCGTGGTCGACGTTGGTGACGTGCTCGTTGGAGACATAGTTATAGGAGAGCAGACCGCCGCAGTCCTTGTCCCCCTTCTCCGCCTCGAAATAGAGGGTGTCGTATAACTTCCACTTGGGGATGTCGACGCCGAGCAGGGAGGCGAATTCCCCGAAGAGGTTGACCCAGCCGTTGATGTCGGACGTGCAGTTGTTGCAGTGCACCATGCCGACGAGGTCGCCGACGGGCGTCATGACGAGATCGATCTCGCCGTATGCCTTGGAGAGCGGCTTTTCGAGGACGATCATCGCAAAGATGCTCGTCCCTGCCGAGACGTTGCCCGTCCGCGGTTTGATGGCGTTGGTGGCGACCATGCCCGTCTCCGCGTCCCCCTCGGGAGGGCAGAGCGGGATGCCGTAACGGAGGTTGCCCGAAGGATCGAGGAACTTTGCCCCCTCCGGCGTGAGGCGCCCTGCGTCTTCGCCCGCGAGCAGAATTCCGGGAAGGATGTCTTCCAGTTTGAAGGGGACCTTCCCCGCGATCAGGGCATCGAACTGTTCGAGCATCCTGGCGTTATACTGCTTGGTGACGGGGTCGACGGGGAACATGCCCGAAGCCTCGCCGATGCCGACGACCTTTTTGCCCGTGAGCAGCCAGTGGACGTAGCCCTCGAGGGTGGTCTGGAACACGATGTCTTTGACGTGCGGCTCGCCGTCGAGGATCGCCTGATAGAGGTGGGCGACCGACCAGCGGGCGGGGATGTGGTAGCCGAACAGCTCGGAGAGCCTGTCCCCCGCGTATGCCGCCGTGTTGTTCCGCCATGTGCGGAAGGGCACGAGAAGGTTGTCGTCCTTGTCGAAGACCATGTAGCCGTGCATCATCGCCGAGACGCCGATCGCGCCGATCGTGGTGAGCGTGACGCCGTATTTCTCTTTGACGTTCTTTGCGAGGTCGGCATAGCAATCCTGCAGACCCTCGCGGATGTCGTCGAGCGAGTAGGACCAGATGTTGCCGATGTGGCGGTTCTCCCATTCGTGGCTGCCCGAAGCAACGGGTCGGTTGTTTTCGTCTACGAGCACGGCTTTGATCCGCGTCGAGCCGAATTCGATGCCGAGTGCGGTCCTGCCGAGCTCAATGAGCTTTGCTGCTTCCATTAGTATCCCCCCATTTGATAATCGTACACATATGTACAGGATATATTATAATACACCCGCAGACAAATTTCAATAGCTTGGGGCAAAGTTTTTGGGAAAATTTGCAAGCAACGGTTTGGAAACAGGGCTCGGGGCACAGAGAGACGGTCTGCCCTGAATGTGGGCAGACCGTCCCAATCGCCTTGATCGGATGTTTGCTTACAGCAGGATGCAGATGACCCCGCCCTTTCCCTCGTTGACGATGCGCGTGACCGTCTTGCGCATTTTGCGCTGGACGTTCTCCCGCATGGCGCGGTTCTTGCCCGTGAGCTCTTCGCCGAGCATCTCTTTGAGCGTCTTGCCGAACATGTTCGTGTTCCACGCGCGCTCGGGCTCGGAGACCATGCTCTCGCTGATCCCCCTGACGAACGCCTCGCTCTGCTCCTCGTTGCCGAGCGCGGGATGCACCTCCCCGCTCACGTCGACGCGGATGATGTGATAGCTGGGCGCATCTGCGTGCAGGTTGACGTCCACCCTGCCGTTCCGCTTGACGAGCTTAGGTTCGGAGAGGCTCATGTCCCCCTCGTCGGGCGGAACGATGCCGTAGCCGTATTCCCGCGCGTCGGCAAATGCCTGCCCGGCGCGCTCGTACAGCCGCTTCGCCTCCGAGAGGCGGAGCACATAGCGCATGAGGGCGAATTCGTCGGCGATCTCCTCCCCGCACTCCTCGCCGAGCACCTCGTAGAACGCCCCCGCCTGCGGTTCGATGCGGCAGGCGGCGATCCCCGTCGCGGCGTCGAGACGCATGGAGACGGGCGGCTTCAGGCGGGAGCTCGCCGAGAACAGGGTGTCGAGCAGGGCGCAGTCGGAGAGTTTGGAAATTTTGGGCGCCACCTCGCGGATGCCCGAGAGAAGCTCCGAGATGATGGGGCTGTCTGCCTCGAGCACGCGCATCCACTCGGGGATGTCGACCTCGATGGACACCACCGGGAACTCATAGAGGATGCGCTCCAAGATGTCGGAGATCTTTTGGGCGTCGAGCGCCTCGCAGTTGACCGCGATCACGGGCACGCCGTACTTCTCTTCGAGGCTTTGCGAGAGGTCGATCGCGGACATGGGTGCCTCGCAATTCATGAGGATGACGAAGGGCTTGCCGATCTCTTTGAGCTCGGAGACGGCGCGTTCCTCCGCCTTTTCGTATGACGCGCGGTCGAGATCGGCGATGGAGCCGTCCGTCGTGACGAGCACCGCGATGGTCGAATGGTCGCGCACGACGCGCAAAGTCCCCTCTTCGGCTGCCCTGTCGAAGGGAACGGGCTGCTCGCTCCACGGCGTTTTGACGAGACGCGGGAAGCCGTCTTCTTCGAACCCCGCCGCACCGCTCACGGGGAAGCCGACACAGTCGATGAGGCGGACGCGCGCGACGGCATCCTTGACGCGGATCTCCGCCGCCTCCTCGGGGACGAACTTGGGCTCCGTCGTCATGACCGTCTTGCCCGCCGCCGACTGCGGAAGTTCATCGGTGTAGCGCTTCTTTTTCTCCCCCGTCACCGAGGGCAGAACGAGCGTCTCCATGAACTTTTTGATGAACGTCGACTTGCCCGTACGGACGGGTCCCACGACGCCGATGAAGATGTCGCCCCCCGTACGGGTCGCAACGTCCTCGTAGACTCCGAAAGTTTCCATAATCGCCTCCGCCGAATTTCTTGCTATGTTACCATATGAGGCGGACGGGAAAAATATGACAAAGCAAAGGACCGCCCTGCCGCCGAAGTCTCTTTACGGTCGGCGAAGACGGTCCGCTTTTTTCTTCTTTATATGCGCGGGGGCGCATCCGCGGGGACATCCTCCCCCATGAGGAGGCGGATGAGCTGTTCTTCGACGGGGGAGCGGGAGAAGAAGCCGCGCGGGGGATCGCCCGCGATCGGGAGGTCGCCGACCACCTTTCCATGGCGCAGCACGACGGCGCGGTGGGCGAGAAGCACTGCCTCCCTGACATCGTGCGTGACGAAGACGACCGTCTCTCTGCGCTCCTGCCAGAGGGAGGCGACGAGCTCGATGAGCGACTTTTTGAGGGCGAGGTCGAGGGAGGAGAAGGGCTCATCCATGAGGAGAAGTTCATGGGGGAAGAGGAAGGCGCGGGCGATGGCGACCCGCTGCCGCTCCCCGCCCGAGAGGGTCTTAGGCAAACTCCTCTCCCTGCCGGACAGCCCGACGCGCCCAAGCATCGGACGGATGTCCCCCCAGACAGATTTCGGGAGAACGAGTTTCAGATTTCCCTCCGCCGTGAGGTGGGGAAGGAGCTTAGCATCCTGAAACAGATAGGAGAAGGGCTTGGCGCCCGCGACCGTTCCGTCGTACTCCGTCATATTCGAGAGGACGTTGAGCAGCGTCGTCTTCCCT
>CANQNB010000012.1 GCA_947625065.1 uncultured Clostridia bacterium
TCAACATGGGGCGCACCCTCGTCAACGGGCACGGCAACTTCGGCTCGGTCGACGGCGACCCCGCCGCGGCGATGCGCTATACCGAGGCGCGTCTCGAACCGCTCGCGCTCGAACTTCTGCGCGACCTCGACAAGAACACCGTTCCCTTTGCACTCAACTTCGATGACTCCCTCAAGGAGCCCGAAATGCTCCCCGGGCGGTTCCCCAACCTCCTCGTCAACGGGGCTTCGGGCATCGCCGTCGGGCTTGCGACGAACATCCCGCCGCACAACCTGAGCGAGACCATCAACGGCGTCGTCGCCTACATCAACAATCCCGCCATCAAGCTCGAAGAGCTGATGAAGTACATCCCCGCGCCCGACTTTCCCACGGGCGGGTTCATCCTCCCGCACGAGCTCGAACAGGCATACCGCACGGGCAAGGGCAAGATCGGCATCCGCGCCAAGATCCGCGTCGAAGAAGGGGACGGCGACAAGAAGCTCATCGTCATCACCGAGCTTCCCTACCAGGTCAACAAGGCGAGCCTGCTCCGCAAGATCGCCGAGCTGCGCGAGGAAAAGAAGGACCAGATGGCGTCCGTCACGCGGGTGAGCGACGAGAGCGACCGCGTCGGCATGCGCGCCGTCATCGAGGTGAAGGGGGACACCGACATCCCCAAGCTCCTCAAACTCCTCTTCAAATACACCGACCTCGAAGTTTCCTTCGGCATCAACATGGTGGCGATCGCGGGCGGCAAGCCCATGCTCATGGGGCTCAAAGAGATCGTCAAGTACTACGCCGAGTACCAGCGCGAGGTGGTGCTCCGCCGCACCAAGTTCGACCTCGCGCAGGCGAAGGAGCGCTGCCATATCTTGGAAGGGCTCATCATCGCCGTCAGGAACATCGACGAGGTCATCAAGATCATCAAGGGGGCGGATTCCACCTCCGACGCGCGCGATAAATTGCGCAAGCGGTTCGACCTCTCCGAGCGGCAGGCACAGGCGATCCTCGATCTCCGTCTCGCCCGCCTCACCAAGCTCGAGGTGTTCAAGCTCGAAGAGGAACTCAAACAGCTCAAAGAGCTCATCGAACGGCTCACCGCCATCGTGGGCAGCAAGCAGTTGCAGTTCGACGTGGTCAAGGGGGAACTCCTCGAGATCAAAAAGAAGTACGGCGCGCCGAGAAAGTCGGCGGTCGTGGGCGCCGCGGAGGAGCCCGAAGTCGAGCGTGCAGACATTCAGGCGCCCGGTGTCCCCGGGGTCCTGTGCATCACGGCGGACAGAAAGGTCAAGTTCGTCGAGGAGAAGAACTACACGGTCAAGCGTGCCCTCGGCGCGAGCTCCAAGAAGGGGCAGATCGTGCAGAGGAGCCTTACCCTCCTCTCCGACGAAGTCGCCCTCCTCTTCTCCGACCGCGGCAACGCCTTCCGCCTCAAAGGACAGCAGTGCATCAAGAAGCTGACCGAGGGCGGGTTCAAGCTCTCCGACCTGTTCACCGACGCCGAGAACGGCGAGTATCCCGTCGCCCTGTTCAAGGCGGACACGGCGGAGGGCGAGCTGCTCTTCATCACGAAGTACGGCATGCTCAAAAAGACGGCGTGGTCGGAATATAACATCTCCAAGACGGTCTTCCAGGGCATCCGCCTCAACGAGGGCGACCGCCTGCTCACCGTGGAGCCCTACCTCGACGACGAGGACACGACGGTGCTCTTCGTCACCAAGCGGGGCATGTGCCTCAACGCGAAGAAGGACGACATCCCCGCGCAGGGGCGCGTCGCCGGCGGCGTGAAGGGGATCAACTGCAACGAGGGCGACGAGGTCGTGTTCGCCTCCCAGATCGACGGCGAGGGCGAGATCGTCATGGCGGTCTCGGGCAGCCGCTTCAAGCGCGTCATCGCGGCGCAGATCGATCCGCTTCCCCGCTACCGCAAGGGGGTGAAGATCGCCGACCTCAAGGACGAACAGGTCATCTTCGCCGACTATGTCACCGTGCCGTATATGCTTGCCATCGTCACGGAGGAGGGTACCATGTCCGAGATCTCCACCGAGGAAGTGTCGATCGACGCGGGCGGGACGCACGGCAGACCCATCCGCGGCGTGACGTGGAAGGCGGCGGAAGTCTACGCGATGAAGTACAGAGAGAGCAAAGACTGATCGCCTGTAAAACCGAAAGAATGAAGACGAAAGCGGTCCGCCGATACGGCGGACCGCTTTGCTGTCCTGCCCCCGTTGGAGCAAACTCTCGGCTTCCACCGCCTCCGCCGTCATCCTGAGGCGCCCTCACCGTCATTCTGAGCGTAGCGAAGAATCCCGAGGTACGAAGTCCGCCCCTTGGCTCCACCTCTGGGGGAGCTGTCGAGCCTCAGCGAGACTGAGGGGGTTCAAAACCCCTTTCGGCGCTGCGCGCCACTTTCCCCAAGGGGGACAGCAAGGCGGCGCTGCGCGCCACTTTCCCCAAGGGGGACAGCAAGGCGGCGCTGCGCGCCACTTTCCCCAAAGGGGACGGCAAGGGGCGCCCATCCCTACCTCTTCGGGGTCTATTCCGTGCGGCGGGCGGCTCTCTCCGCGGCGAGGATCTCCTCCCGCCCTTCGCCGCAGTAGGCGCGGTACGCCCGTTCATAGCGCACCTTGAACTTTTCGGAGAGGGCGGCGGGCTCCACGATGTGCGCATCCCAGCCGAACTTGAAGAAGTAATTGACGGCTTGCCGTTCGGTACAGCGGAAGGTGTAGAGAAATTTGTCTTCCCTGTCGACGGTATAGAAGCGCGGGCGCATGTACCGCTGGATGCGGAGGGACTCGAGCCCCTTGGGGGTGAAGCGGATCTTCACCTCGATGGGCTCGCTCGAGAGGAACATCGCCTCGCGCGTGACGAGCATCTTCTCGAGGTCGGCGGCGTGCTCTTTGGAGATCTTTGCACCCATGCTCATCTGCACGTCGATCTTCCCGATGCGGGAGATGCGGAAGCACACGGGGCATTTTTCGAGGGAACGGCTCGTCTTTCTCGTCCTGCCGCTCCCGTCCCGCTCGATTTCCTCCACGATCTCCTCCGAATAGCCGATCACGTAGTTGAAGGTGTTGGTCTTGTCCTGCACGATGCGGTAGGGGGAGAGATAGTATTTTTTGGTGTACGTCCGCTCCCCCGACGCGGTCAGTTTTTCGTTGAGGGCGATCTTGACCTTCACGGCGCGGCGAGCGGCGTCGTTGATGCGCGCGATCGTCTCGTCGAAGTAGATCTGCTCGCGGAGATAGGCGGGCTTTCCGGCGTATTCCTCAAAGATCGCCTTGAGATACAGCCCGATGCTGCCGTCATAGTTGCCCGCCTCGGGGGACTCGCGCAGCAGGTCGAGGTTGCGCTTGTTGATGCGGAACTTTTCTCCGTGCCCGTTGGGATAGGCGCGGGCTTTTTCTCGGAGTTCGGAGGCGTAGACCATCGTGTAGCGGTCGATGAACAGCGCGACGGTGCCCTTGTCGAAGGCGGAGAACTCCTTGCTGGCGTACAGCTTTTGCATCGCCTCCGCCCTTTCGAGACGGCGCAGCTCGACGGAGGCGTCCGCCCGCTGGTAAAAGTTGGCAAAGACCCTGTTGAGAAAGCCCGAAAAGGAGGGCGTTTCCTTGCCGTCCGAAAAGTTCTTCATGTCCTCTTCGATGACGAGCCACGCGCTCTCCGAGAGATTGAGGTGCTGTTTGAGCTCGGTGGCGTAGTCCTCCACATAAAACGAATACTGCTCCATAAGTTCCTCCCTGTCTGTGTCCATTATAGCCCGTGTTAAGCAAAAAATCAAGGGAAAGTTCAGCCTTACGGAACGGAATTTTATAAAAAACTCAAAAAAACGTCAAAAACAGGAACAAGAACATTTGCAAAGCCGGGTATCACCGTGCGCCGCGGGACGTGGTATAATACAGACAAAGAAAAGGAGGAACAAAGCAAATGGATCTGTTCGGCATCAAGCGCAAAAAGGCGCAGAAGGAGGAAGCAAGGCGCAAGGCGGAGGAAGAGGCGAAGCGGGAGAGGGAGATCGCCACCAAGCTCGGCATCCGCCGCACCCTCAACAACATGCGCTCGCAATCCGCCAAGCTCGATTCCTTTAAGGAGGATTACATCGAGAAGGCGCGGAAGGCGGCGCTCATCGGCAACAAGCAGACGTACAACCTCGCCAAGCAGGGGCTGCGGCTCTGCCTTTCCAAGCAGCGGTTCCTCGATTCGATGGTCGCCAACTTCGAGATCGCCCTCCAGATGAACGAGATGAACAAGGTCATCAACGAGTTCATCGGCGGGATGAACGCGATCTCCGAGAACCTCAAGGGGATCACCTCCTCCATCGACATCGCGCGGGCGCAGGCGGCATACGAAAAGGCGCTCTCCAACAACGAGGGACAGTACGAGGCGCTCGACGCCTTTCTCCGTGAGGCGGAGGACAGCATCGAGGCGTTCAACGGCAACGAGGGGGACGTCTCGGAGGACGATCTCGACCGCCTCATCAACAGCCGCGCCGCCGACTCGGAGACCAAGATGGACGAGGAGATCGACCAAAAGATCGATGCGATCAGGCAAAAGATGTCTGTCTGAGCGGGGAGGGCGCCGATGAAGGATTCGAGATTGCTGTACGATGCATTCAATATCTATTATGAAAAGGGCATGGAGGCGCTCGGCGAAAACAAACTGGAGGTGGCGCGGCGCAACCTTCTTGCCGCAGCCGAGGCGCTCCTCAAACTCGCCAAGGAGTCGAACGGCGCCCTGAAGGAACAGCGGGTGCGGCGTGCGGAGGAACTCGGCGAGCTCGCCGAGAGGATCGAGGCGAAGAGAAAGGAGCAGCCCGCCCATCAGGAGAGCCACGCGCGCGAAAGCCTTGCCCCCGCCCTCAGAGTCACGGCAGAGAAGCAGATGACCATCGACGAGGCGCTGGGCGCCCTCGGCTCCATGGTCGGCATGCGGGAGGTCAAGGAACAGGTCTCCGACCTCGTCGACCAGATCAAAGTGTTCCGCATGCGCAAGGCGCAGCAGCTCCCGACGCCCGAGATCTCCCACCACATGGTGTTCACGGGCAATCCGGGCACGGGCAAGACGACGGTCGCCCGCATCATCGGGCAGATCTACCGCTCCCTCGGCATCCTCTCCAAGGGGCACCTCGTCGAGGTGGACAGGAGCGATCTGGTCGCGGGGTACGTCGGGCAGACCGCCCTCAAGACGAAGGAGGTCCTCTCCCGTGCGATGGGCGGCGTGCTGTTCATCGACGAGGCGTACACCCTCAAAAAGGGGGGGAACGACTTCGGGCAGGAGGCGATCGACACCCTCAACAAGGCGATGGAGGACGCGCGCGCCGACCTCGTCGTCATCGTCGCGGGCTACAAGCGGGAGATCGAGACCTTCATCGGCTCCAACCCGGGGCTGCGCTCCCGCTTCCGTACGACCATCGACTTCCGCGACTACACGGGGAGGGAGCTCTACGAGATCTTTCTCGGCATCCTCCAAAAGAACAAATACCGCATCACGCAGGAGGCGAACGACGCCGTGCGCCGCTACCTCGGCGACCGCGAGCTCAACAAGTTCAACGGCAACGCGCGGGATGTACGCAACCTCTTCGAGAACATCGTCAAGCTGCAGTCGCGCAGGGTCGCGCGGCTCACCGACCCCTCCAAGGAGGAGATCGTGACGGTGACGGTGGAGGACCTTCCCTTCCCGCCTCCCGGAGAGAACAGAGAGGAAGCGTGACTTTGACACGAAACGGGCATACCATGTCCGAGGAAGGCGTGTGGAAAACGCAAAAATCACAGAAATTACACCGCGCACGGAGGGGGATATGACGGTCGGAATGCGGGCAGACGGGTTTACCGAGCAAAATTTCATCGAGAGGGAGGAGTACACCGCCCTTCCCTCGGGCACGAAGCTCGTCCGCCCCGCGCAGAGCGAGGTTGTCATCGTGACGGACGGCGCATCGCGGCGGCTCAAAGCGCTGGACGAGGACCTCATCGACCCACCCCATGTTCGAAACTCGCCCTCAAAAACCGATAAACGGCGGCACGTCGTTTACTTCATCGACCGTGCCTTCCGCGAGGGGAGCTGGGGCGGAAATCTGCCGCTCGGCGAGGGCAGGCGCCTGTTCGTCCGTGCCGCCTTCACCTTCCGCGTCGTGCGGGGGGACCGCGCGCTCGCACTGCTCACCGACCGTGCGAGGATGTACTCCTGCCGCTACTTCGTGCAAAAGCTGAGGGAGAAGCTCGGCGGGGAGCTCAAGCGGTATGTCGCAGACGCCGTCGGGAGGGGTTTCCCCCTCTCGCAGAGACGGCTCAAAGAACTTTCGGACGGGGCGGCGGAGGAGCTCGGCGGGATCGCTCTCTGCAACTACGGCGTCGAGATCTCCCGTCTCACTGTCGTCCTCGAAGAGGAGCGCGAAGAGGCGCAAGCCTGAAACAAAAAAGGAGAGGGACTATGTTTCAGCTGTTCAAAAAGAAATTCGATGCGAAGAAGGAAAAACTCAAGCTCATCGCGCGCACCGAGCAGGTCCGCAAAAAGCTCGGCGAGCACAAACTCTATCACCCGAACGCCCGCCTCGACAAGATCGCCGACCGCCTGGACGACCCCGCCCTTCCGCTCACGCAGGCGCAGGCGAGGGGGATCGCGCAGTGCCTCACTTCCATCGAGCGGCACGCGGGGGAGCAGTATGAACAGCTCCTTCTCCACAAGTGCGCCCAGATCGAGGGGTGCCTCGAGAGCGAGGAACTCGCGGAGGAGATCGGCAAGATTTCCGCAGAGAGCGAGGACCGCCTCTTCGAGATGCTCGGGGAACTGTGCGTCCTCGAGCGGCAGGTGCAGGAGATCGAGACGCGCATGGACGCCGCGCTCGGCGCAGACAAGAATCTCTGGGAGATGCTCAACTCGCGGCGCACCTGTCTCAAAAACAAGATGCTCGTCATCCAAAAGAACTATCGTTCCCTCCTCGCCGGAAGGCGCAATCTCATCCTCTCGGAGGACGTTCGTCTCGCAAAGGAGGAGGCAGAGAGGATCGCGCTGCAGAGCGAGACGGTGGATGTGCGCGACTTCACCGAAAACGTCGGCTTCACTTCCGATGTGGAGACGGAGGTCACGGGCAAGGCAGATGCCCTCGGCGAGATCTTTGCCAAAAACTTCGGCGCGGAGGGCTCTGATTTCGCCTACGAGCGCGCGCTCGAAGAGAAGCTCCTCGAGGAGGCGGGCATCCCCGCCGCGGCGAACGCGCAGGGAAAATTCTGAGGAAAATCGGGCGCACGGATAGACATTTCCCGCGATCTATGGTATACTGTTTGCATATCGGACGACAGGGAGTGTGCGATGGCAAGAGGTCGCAAAACGCGTCTTTTTTGCGCGGCGGGGGAGATCGCCGTGCTTGGGCGGATGGGTTCCGGCGGGCAGGGCGAGGTCTACCGCATCCTGCTCGGCGGGAAGGAGTATGCGATGAAGCTCTTCTTCCCCCGGTTCTGCGAGGAGGGGAGGCGGAAGAGCCTTCTCCTTTTGATAGAGCGCCCCATCCGCTCGGAGGCGTTTCTCCGCCCCCTGTTTTTTGTGGAAGGAGGCGACCGCTTCGGCTATGTCATGGAGCTCCTCCCCGAGGGGTACCGCGCGGTCACCGATTGGCTCGGCGGGGAGGTGGATACCACGCTTGCCTGCCTTCTCACCGCGTGCCTCCGCCTCTGCCGCGCCTTCCGCGCCCTGCAAACGGCGGGGTACAGTTATAAGGACATCTCGGATGCCAACGTGACCTTTTGCCCCGAGACGGGGGAGGTCCGCATCCTCGACAACGACAACATCACCCCCAACTTGGGCTCGGCGGGTGTCGTGGGGACGCCGCGCTTCATGGCGCCCGAGCTCATCGAGGGTCTGACAAAGACGCCTTCCCGCCTCACCGACAACCATGCCCTCGCCGTCCTCCTCTTCGAGATGCTCTTCTGCGAGCACCCCCTCGAGGGGAATTTTTGCGGCAGGAGGGAAGCGGACTTTACCGAGGAGGAGTGGAACAGGCAGATCTACGGCACGGACGCCATCTTTCTCTTTTCGGAGGGAGACCGCGCCCTCGACCCCGCGATCCCCTCCCACAGGGACGCAAAGGAGATGTGGAAGCTCCTTCCCGCCCCTCTTCGCGCGCTGTTTGTGAGGGCGTTCACCGCGGGGCTCTCCTCTCCCCATCTCCGCCCGACGCCGCAGGAGTGGATCGATGTCTTCGCTTCCCTGCTCGGCATGCACTACACCTGCCCGCAGTGCGGCACGCCCCACTTCTTCGAGAGGGAAGCCTTCGCCCGCACGAACGGCGTCGTCTTTTGCACGAGGTGCGGCACCCGTCTTGCCCTCCCCATCCTCAAGATCGAGCCGTCGGTCTTCGTCATGCTCTCCGACGGGAAGAAAGTGCCCGCCGACCTCTTCGGCGTGCATGAGGGGGACGTCGCGGACGCCCTCACGGTGCGTTGCGGCGAGGGGAAGCTCTTCTTTTGCAACACGGGCGGGCTGCCTGTCCTCTGCGGCGGACGGGACATCGGACGGGGAACGTGGACATTTGGGCTGACCTCGGGCGATACATTCTTCGCCGCGGGGAGGCGGTGCACCCTCTTTCAGCCCGAAGGAGGAGAGGGATGAAAACGCTCATCTATGGAGCTTCCGTCGGCAAAGAACGATGCCCGGCGGGGCAGGCTTGCCGCGACGCCCATTCCTATTGCAGAAATGATCCCGAGGGGGAGATCGCCGTCATCGCTCTCTCCGACGGGCACGGAGGGGCACCCCATGTCCGCTCCGGCGTCGGGGCGGAGCTCGCCGTCCGCGTCGCCAAGAGGGAGCTGTCCCGCTTTCTCGGCGAACGCCGCGTCCCACTTTCTTCGGGGGAAGGACTTTTGGAACCCGCCCTTGCGGAGCTCAGAGGGGCGGTCGTGAAGGGCTGGCGGGAGGCGGTCGACGCCCATCTTGCGGCGCACCCCGTCGATCACCCATCCGGGCTCCCCTTGCCCGCGTCGGACCTCCGCCTCCTCTATGGTACGACGCTGCTCAGTGCGGGCATGGTAGGGCGCTTTACTGTCATCTTGCAGATCGGCGATGGAAATATCACGGCAATCAAAAGGGGCGGCGAAGCGGTCGACCTCACCCTGAGACAGGGGGAGCAGATCGCCGACGAGACCCATTCCCTCTGCGAGGAAGATGCCAGGGATCGGCTGGGCGTGCGCCTGATCTGCGAGCGCTTCCCCATGCTGCTGCTCACGACGGACGGCGTCGCCAACGCCTTACAGACGGAAGAGGAGCTCAAAACTCTCGCCGTCGGGCTGTATGAGAGCCTTCGCACCGAGCCGCAGTCGTTCAAGAGGGAACTGACCCCCCTGCTGCGCCGCCTCTCCCGTGCGAGCGGCGACGACTGCACGGTCTGCTTTGCCGCCGAGGCGGAAGAGGAGACCTTTGCGGCATTCCGCCGTGCGCGCGACCCCCGTCCGCGCGGCAAGAAGCATTCACACCAAACCATGGGAGGGAGCGAATGGGACTGAAAGATTTGGGGAAACAGCTCAGGATCTCGCAGCGTCCGCTCGGGGTCTTCTATCTGATCGACACCTCCGCTTCGATGGAGGGGGAAAAGATCGCGGCAGTCAACCGGGCGATGCACGAGCTGGAGATCGCCCTCCGCGCGGAGGCGCACAAAAATCCCTCCGCGCAGGTCCTCGTCCGCACGGTCGTCTTCGGCGGCGAGGGTGCGTTCTGGCAGCAGGCGGAGGGGGTGCCCGTCGAAAAATTCTCCTTCCGCGACATCGCGCAGGTGAGCGGCACGACGCCCATGGGGGGTGCGATCTCCCTCCTCTGCGGTGCATTGCAGAGCTCGGTCATGCCCCACAGGAGCCTGCGCCCCGTCGCCGTTTTGCTCTCGGACGGCAGACCGTCCGACGACTACCGCACTGCGCTCGACGATCTCCTCTCCCTCCCTTGGGGGAAGCGGGCAGTCAGGGCAGCGGTCGCGATTGGAAAGGACGCCGACAGAAAGGTCCTGTCGGAATTCGCCTCCGACCCCGCGCTCGTGCTCAGAGCGGGGGATCCCTCCGACCTCGTGCGCTGTATCCGCTGGACGTCCACCCTCGTCTCTGGCTCATCGGGGCATACCATGTCCGCGGGCAAGCTGTTTTTTGCGCCGGACACGGTGCTCACCGACGACGGCGATTTCGACTGAGGAGGACGCGGCATGAGATATTATACGGCAGAAGATCCGCGCGCGCAGGGGCTCATCGCGGCGGCGGAAGAGGTGCTCGACGGCTACTTCAGCAAGGACGTAGGCGCAGGGGCACAGTCGGTCGCCGCGACCGAACAGTTCATCAAAGAGCTCGAGATCTATCTGACGGGCGCCGACTCGGGGCTCACCCTCCCGCTCGTCAACGTGCCGATCAAGGCGGAGTTCCGCAAGCGCTTCCGCGAGGGGTGCGACGTCGCATGGACGGAGTATCTCGTCGCCACGGGCAGGATCGCCTGTTGCAAGCGCGGGGAGGAGATGTACAGCTTCGGCATCGCACACAACGCCCGCTTCGTGAACTGGATCTTGCGGCGGTTCGAAGTCATCCCCCGCAGTGCGAATCTGTTCGGGAAGGAGAACAAGGAGTACCTCGACCGCAGCAATGCGTTTCCGTGGGATGACGGCAGGTTCGCGGGCATGGGTAGGGCGGAATGCTTCTACCGCAACGCCAAGCGTGCCGAAATGTACTACAAACCGCAGCCGCGCGGCGGCAAGTTCGTCTACGATATGTACACCTCCCTCATCCTCTCGCGCATGGCGGTGGAGCAGTACATCAAGGATGTGTACGAGAGAAGGATCGGACCCGTCTTCCGCGAGGAAGAGGACGAGACGGGCAGAAAAAAGCGGCGCGACCTCGGGTTCGACGAGATCCGTAAAGCGCTGGAGGCGGAGGGCGCGATCAGCGGCGCCTTCTCCAACGAGATCAAGGCGGTGCAGGCGCGCGGCAACATCACCGCGCACGCGAGCTATGCGAGCTACGCCATGGCGGCGGTGCACAACCTCGACGTCCTAAAGGAATGCCTGAAATATTTTGAGGAGATCGGGCGCATAAAAGAATAAAATTATGGAATTTATGCAAGCATTGGGAGAACTTGTCTCCCGCAAAGCCATTCAGTTTTCCTCCGCAGATGCGGACAGGGAGATCCTCAAAGCGTACGCCGCGCTGTGTGAGAGCGACGACGATTATTTGCACCTGCAGGCGTATAAATCGCTGCTCGATGCGGGCATGCCCCTTGCCAATTTGCTCTACAATGGGCTGTGCACATCTCTCGACGAGGACGAAAAGGAGTTTCGCGCCCTCGCCGAAGCAGTGGACGCGGCGAAACAAAAGGCGCAGCTTCTCAAAATTTCCTGCCCTACCTGCGTGTATTTTATACGCAGTTTTTTGCAAGTCTTCTCTCAGATGGAAGAGGGGCTTCCGCTCGGGGAACTTTTCCCGCAGGAGCCCGATCCCTCCCAAGAGCAGAGTCTTTCTGCAGAAATCATGCAGCCGCAGGAGGAATTTACCGTCGAGGACGGCGTTCTTTTGAGGTATGCGGGGAGCGCGGAGCGCGTCGTTCTGCCCGCGGGCTTGCGGGAGATCGGCGAGGAGGCGTTCAGCGGAAACACGTCGGTGCGCTTTGTCGAGATGCCCGGTTCGGTCGCGAGGATCGGGGCGTCCGCCTTCCGCGGCTGCACGTCGCTCGAGAGCGTCACGTTGAGCCCCGCCGTTATTGACCTTCCCCAAAGCACGTTTGAAGGCTGCGTCCGTCTCAAAAGAATCGACCTCTCCGCCGTTCGTTCCGCTGGGAGCAGGTGCTTCCGCGACTGTGTTCTGCTGCGCACCGTCTCTCCCTCTGCTCTCGTGCGGGTGGGGAGCGAGTGCTTTTCCTTCTGTAAGAGCCTCTCCGATTTTGCCTTTCTCGCCCGCCTCAAACGGGTCGGCGACAGGGCGTTTTGCGACTGCAATTTGCGGGAAGCCGACCTCTCCTCCTGCGAACATCTCGGCGAAGACGCCTTTGCGGGGTGCGACGATCTCGTCTCTTTGAAGACGGGCGTCCTCCGCGCCCATGAGTTCGACGGGTGGAAGGATCTCCGTTTTGTTGAGTCATCCTCGGACATGGTACCCCCGTTCGCCTTCCGCGGGTGCGAAAATTTGCAGTCCGTGCGCTTCACCGTCCCCGTTTCGGAGATCGGCGAGAGCGCCTTTGAGGGCTGTTCCTCCCTCTCGTCGGCGCAGATGCGCTTTTTGGGGAAGGAGCTTCCCCGCAGGGCATTTTACGGGTGCGGGCAGCTCTCTTTCGACTTTCTCGGCGAGGTGTGCTCTTTCGGCGAACAGGCTCTGGCGCACACCGACCTTACCGATTTTTCCTTCGACCGCCCGTTTGTCTTTCTCGGCGCGTCTGCCTTTGCGGACAGCGTCTTTCCGCAGGGGGTGAAGCTCGACCTCCGCGGTTGCAGGGCGGAGCGCGGAGCCTTCCGGGGACTGCGCAGTGTGGATCGCATCGACGCGGACGGCATGAGCGATGGGGGAGGTCTGCCCCTCTTTGCCCTCTTTTCGGAGACGGAGGAGGCGTTTTCGGAGGAGTGCTCGGTGGGTGTCCTGTCGGTGGGCGGCGGACTCGCGGAGGGCATGTTCGCCCATCGGACCAATATTTGCGCGATCGAATGCGCGTGCACCGACGGCGTCATTCCATCCTCTGCCTTTGCGGGATGCGGGGCGGAGCGCATCGAGGTGCGAGGAAGGGTGACGGACATCGATCCGAAGGCGTTCGTCGGATGCGACCGTCTTCGGGAGCTTTCGCTTGACGTCTCCGTTTTAGAGACTCCCGCCCTCCCGTGCAAGGGGCTCGAAGTCCTTCGTCTCGGCGCCTCCCTCACCCGCTTTTCGGCAGCCGCGCTCTCCGCGTGCCCTCGGGTCAGAGCGCATATCGAGGGGGCATGTCCGAGGTATGCGAGCAGAGACGGCAGTGTGTTCTCGGAAAACGGCAAATGTCTGAACTATCTCGCGGGCGGCGCCTTGGAGCTTCTCGATGGCGTCTGCGATGTCGCGCCGTACGCCGTGCGCCCCTCAAAGGAGGAACTCGTTCTTCCCGCGCACCTGCATCTGATGCCCCGCGCGGTCGACTGCGGCGGCGTCAAGCGCATCTATGTCGAACGGGGCTGCAAATTAGAACCCTGCGCCCTCTTCCGCGTCGGCAGCCTCGAACTTCTCTCCCTCGCGGAGGCGGCGGAGGGGAGTTTTTCGACCGCCCTCGACGGCATCACCATCGAACGGGTCGAGCTGAACGGCGCCGCCATCTCCTCCATTTCCTCCCTCTTCAACGAGCGGGTGGCGCTCTTCGTGAGCGAACTCAAACTGACGGGCGAAGAGTATGACCGCGCGGCTGTCGCGGGCATGGGTAGGCTGCGTTCGCTCGAGATCGACGCCTGCGACCTCTCGCACGGCATGTTGGAGGGGATCCGCGCCGACCGCCTCGTCTTCGGCAAGGTCGGCACCATCGCAAAGGGGACGTTCACCGCCCTCGGCTTTTCCTCGGTGGAGATCGGCTCTGCCGCGCACATCGAGAGCGGCGCATTCACCGGCACGCAGGTCGCCCGCTTCACCTTTGGGGAAGGGGGTGGCTACCGCCTCGACGCGGGCATCCTCTATGGTACGCGCGAGCTCGTCTACTGCTTCGAAAAAGGTCTCACCGACTGCGAGATCCCTGCCTTTGTCAAGCGGGTGTGCGCCGGCGCGTTCGACCGCCTGCCCGAGCTCCGCTCTCTCACCGTCCGCCATGCGGACATCACCTTTGAGGGGGGCGCGGTCAGGGAATGCCCCAAGCTCACGCAGCTCGCCCTCGCCGGCTGCGGCAACGAGTGCGTTTCCGAGATCTTCGAGAACCGCGGCTTCCACCTCAGGGAGATCGCCTTTTCGGGCAGGGAGATCAAGCCGAAATTGTTTTCGGGGCTCCGCAACCTCGCCCGTTTTCGTGCGGAGGTCGCCGCCCGCATCGGGGAGGAGGCGTTCCTTGACGACGTTTCCCTCGCGGAGATCTCTCTCATGGGCGCGGAGGAGATCGGCGAGAGGGCGTTTGCGGGCTGTAAATCGCTCGCCGAAATTTCCCTCGGCAAAAAGCTCCGTCGGCTGGGCGTGGGCTGGGCGGAGGGCGCGCCCGTTCGCACCCTCATGGTGGACGCCGAAAATCCCCGCTTTTTCTCTTCGCAAAACTGCCTCATCGAGCGGGCGGGGAGGGCGCTCGTCTATGTCTCTCCCGCCGGCGGCAGGGAGCTCACCTTCGGCAGGGAGATCGGCGTCATCCGCCGCGGTGCAATGACGGACTGCGGCGCGGAGAAGCTGACCCTCGACGGCGTGGGCAAGATCGAGGCGGGCGCCTTTGTCCGGTGCGGCGCCCTCAGGGACCTTACCCTCCTCTCCGTGAAGACGGAAAGGGGCATCTTCGAGGGCGCGTGCGGGCTCGAAAAGATCACGACGGACGGGGTCGACGCAGACGGCTCGACCGCCATTGCGACGTTGTTTGAGGGGGGCATGTCCGAGACAGTGCGTCACGTAACGCTGACGGGCGCCCTCCACAGCGGGGATCTTTGCGGGCTGAAACGCGTCGAAGAAGTTGTTCTTCCCCCGACCGCGGCGATCCCCGACCGCTTCTTCGAAAACTGCACTTCGCTTCGCGCGATCGACCTTCCTGCGGCTTGCAAAGTTGTCGGGGCGGGCGCCTTCCGCGGCTGTACTTCTCTCTCGGAGGTGCGCGCTGCGGACGGGGTGACCCGCATCGGGGAGGAGGCGTTCCTCGGCTGCGTCTCTCTTGCCGCGTTGCGCTTCGGCGGTGCGGAAGAGATCGGCTCCCGCGCATTCGGCGGCTGCACCTCCCTCAAGGAACTTGAGATCGGACCGCATGCGGTGCGGCTGGGGGAGGACCTCGCGAAGGGCGCCCCCGTCGAGACCCTTGTGACCCCTCTCCCCGATCATCGCGCCCTCTCCGCGTTCGGCATTGCGGAGGGCTCGCTCAGGCGACTGGAGATCGAGGGGGGAACGATTGGCGAGGACACCTTCTCGGGACAGACTTCGCTCAGGGAGGTCATCCTGCCCGCGTCGGTCACAGACATCCCGTGCGGCGCATTTTGCGGGTTCAAAGAGCTCGTCTATATCAATTTGGAGAACGTCCGCACCGTCGGCGATCGCGCTTTCGAAGGGACGTCGCTCAAGGAGATCGACCTCGGGCGTGCGGAGCAAATCGGGGAGCGCGCATTTGCCGCGACGGGCGAAGTGGCGCATTTGGAGCTCCCCCTGCTGCGCGGACTCGGCAAGGAGGCGTTTGCAGGCGCGAAGGTGCGCAAAGTCGTGCTCGGCGACGGGCTCACACGGCTCCCCGAGCGGGCATTCGCAGACGCATGGCTGACGGCGGCGGTCCTCCCCGCGGGGCTCGAGAGCATCGGCGACGGTGCGTTTGCGGGGACGCGCATGAAGGACTACGAACTCGCTTTCCCCGAAACGGTGGTAACGGTGGGGAAGAAGATCTTCGAAAACGCAGACAGCCCCGTCGTCATCATTCACAAAGGGCAGAGCGCGCTCCCCGGTTGGGACCCCTCGTGGGATGACGGCTGCCGCGGCTACGGGCTGCTCTGGCGGCGGCGGAGAGTGAAGGTCGTCGAGAAGGGGGTGTGAGGTGGCAAAGGGGGCATATTTGCTCAAACGGAGGGGGGTGACCGCGGACATGGGTGCCACGGTTACGCCCATCTGCATTGTCGTCGACGTGAGCAAGTCGATGTCCCTCTTCCCGCGGACGGGACCGAAACGCATCGATCAGCTCAACGAGGGCATCCGTGCGTTCCTCCGCGAAGTGCAGGAGGAAGACGCGCTTGCAAGCTCTGTCGAGATCGCCGTCGTCGCCTTCGAAGAGGAGGCGGAAGTCGTGCAGACCTTCTCCGCCGTGGGGGAGATCCCGAGTTTCACCCTCAGGGCAAAGAGGGGCGCAGGGGACACGCCCAAGGGGGTCGCCCTCGCCCTGCGCCTGCTCGAGGAGGAGCTCAGCCGCCTCCGTGAGGACGGTAAGACCTTTCGTACCCCGTGGCTCGTCCTCTTTTCGGACGGAAGAGCGACCCCCGCCGTTGACCCCTTCACGGGGCGGCGGCTGCACACGGACATCGACTGCCGTCTCGCCGCGGTGCAGCGGCGGACCCGCCTCATGGAGGAGGAGAAAGAGCTCACGGTCCTCCCCGTGCTCATCAGTGAGGCGCATTGCGGCGGATATGCGCGCGCCGTGCGGCAGATGCGCGCTTTTTCTGCCTTCGACCATGCCATGGTCCTCTCCGACCCGGGGGGATTCCGCGCGTTCTTCGCTTCCTTGGGGGAAGCTGCTCTCGGCGGAGCCCCGTCTCTGTTCGGCTCCGATCGCGCGGAGACCTCATTTGATGGGGGCATGTCCGAGGAAGAGCCTTCAAAAACCATTTCAGACGACACCGAGAAGTTCTCTTTACATGACGGGAAGGGGCTCCGCGTCTGCTTTCTCGCCGACGTCAGCCTCTCGATGGATGAGATCGTTTTCGGTAGCGAACATTGCCGTGCCACGGGCGAGAGCGTGTTCGGCGACCAGCGCGCCTACGGTTACATGGAGCCCCTCCCCTCGGGCGGCGGGAGCGTCCTGACCAAGGCGGACATGCTCGCTGTCGGGCTCGAAAACTTCTGTCGCGCGCTCGAACGGGAAAGTGCATGCACCTGCGAGACGGCGATCGTCACTTTTCACGACCGCGCACGCATTTTCGAAGGCTTTTCTCCCGTGCAGGGGAAAGCGCTCCCCGCCCTTCCCCGCCCGCGCGGCAACACCAACGTGACGGAGGGGATCGAACTGAGTCTTCGCCTCCTGTGCGAGCAGGGGGGAGAGACAGCTTCCCCTCCGCCCTGTCTCGTCCTCTTCACCGACGGGCAGCCGACGGACGACACGTCGCGCATCGCCGGGACCCTCCTTCGCATGCAGCGGGAGGGGAAACTGTCCGTCGTCGCGGTGGCGCTCACCCGTTCGCCCGAAGAAATGGCGGGGCTTCAAGCCTTTTCCCTCCTGGAACCCGTCGTCGCGGAGGATGCGGAGGGGATCGCGCGCACCGTCTCTGCGCTTGTGCGGGGCGGCTCCGGGTGCGAAGAGAAGAAGAGCGGCTCGGAAGAAGAGGGGGGCGGAAAATTCTTCTGATGGGCAAAAGAAGCAGGAGGGGAAATGCGCATGAAGTGTAAAAATTGCGGAAGCACGGAATTTGTCATGTTTGCGGGAAGGATGGAGTGCGCCTGTTGCGGGGCACCCATGTCCGAGGAACGGCCTCCAATTTGTGCAAAAACAAAAGAGAATGATCTGAACGGTCGGGCGATCGCCCTCTTCGAGGAGGGCAGGTGGGAGGAGGCTTTCCGCCTGCTCGATGCCCCCGACGTCCTCCCCGCCGAGACGGAAAATCTGGTCTATTACGGCATCCACCTCTGCTTTTTGCACGGCAGGGGGACGCCGATCGACTTCGAGCGCGCCTACTATTTCTGGAAACGCGCGCAAGATGCCGGTCCATTTGGTTCGGACGAACACCTCGGCGTCTGCTTCTTCCGCATGGGGAAGGACGCCTTTCTCGCGGAGTATCGGCATCACATCGGCAAGAGACCGTGGACGGAAGCCGACCGCACCTTTTACATCGGCTGTGCGCATGAACTTTTGGAGCGCGCGGCGGGCTACGGCAATGCCGACGCCCTCGCCTATCTCGGGCTCTGCCGCCTGTACGGCATCTGCGTTCCCGCCGACGATGCTATGGCGCTCTCCTATTTCCGCGCAAGTTCCGAGCAGGGGAGCGCGGAGGGTGCGTTTCGTCTCGGAAGCTGTCTCGAGCGGGGCATCGGGGCGGCAGCCGATCTTCCCGCCGCCCTCTGTGCCTACGAGCGTGCGGCACGCTGCGGCGATGCCCGGGCGAAGGATGCGATCAGATCCCTGCGCAAATGAGCATATAGACATAAAAAGAGGCGCCCATGTCCGCGATGTGGCTTCGTTTTTTGTTTTTTGGGGAGATTTCGCTCTCCCTTTTTTTGTACTTTTTGCGCCCGTCCAATTTCTCCGAATTCTATTGACAAAAAGCGGGTTTTGCATTATAATAGGTATAGGTCATGACAGACAAAAACTTCATCGACGAGAGGAAAGGACAATGGACATCAGAGACATCTTGAACAAATGCGACCATACACAGCTTGGGGTGACGGCAACATGGGAGGACATCCGCGCCCTCATCGACGACGGCATCCGCTACGGAACCGCCTCCGTGTGCATTCCGCCCTGCTATGTCGGCGAGGCGAAGCGCTATGCGGCGGGCAGGATCGCGATCTGCACGGTCATCGGCTTCCCCAACGGCTACAACAGCACGGCAGCCAAAGTCTTTGAGACGAAGGACGCCGTTGCGGCAGGCGCCGACGAGATCGACATGGTCATCAACATCGGCGCGCTCAAAGCAAAGAGGTACGAAGAGGTCCTCGGCGAGATGAAAGCCATTCGCGAGGCGTGCGCAGGGAAGATCCTCAAAGTCATCATTGAGACTTGCCTTCTCACCGAGGAGGAAAAGATCAAGATGTGCGAACTCGTGACCGAGGCGAAGGCGGACTTCATCAAGACGTCCACGGGCTTCTCCAAGGCGGGGGCGACCCGCGGGGACGTCGCGCTCTTCAAAAAATACGTCGGCAAGGACGTGAAGATCAAGGCGGCGGGCGGCATCTCCTCCATTCAGGATGCGGAGGACTTCGTCGCGCTCGGCGCATCGCGGCTCGGGACGTCGCGCATCGTCAAGATCGTCAAGGAGGAAAATTTATTATGAGCGAAAAGCACCCCAACATCCCCACCCCGCACATCACCGCAAATTACGGCGACTTTGCCGAGACCGTCCTCATGCCGGGCGATCCGCTCCGCGCAAAATTCATCGCCGAAAACTTTCTGGAGGGAGCCGTCCTCGTCAACAACGTGCGCGGCGTGAACGGGTTCACCGGCACCTACAACGGCAAGCGTGTCTCCGTCATGGCTTCGGGCATGGGGCAGCCCTCCATCGGCATCTACTCCTATGAGCTCTTCAATTTCTACGGCGTGGAGAGCATCATCCGCGTGG
>CANQNB010000013.1 GCA_947625065.1 uncultured Clostridia bacterium
GCGCCGATGTCCCCGAAAGCCGTCTCAATGCGTTCTGCACCGTCGTCGATGCGAAGAAGTGCGCCATGTACCTGCGCAACTTCGGGGAGTTCTTCCTCGATCAGGTAGAAAACGCGAGCTGCATCGTCCTCTCGCACACAGCGGATGCAAAGAAGGTGGAGGAGGCGGTCGCTCTCCTGAAAGAGCACACCAACGTCACGATCGTCACCACTGATTGGAATGCGCTCGGCGGAAAGGAGATCTTAAGCGCCATGCAGCAGACGGACAGCCTCGCCGCAGAACTCGAAAAGCTCGCCTCGGAGGAGGCTCATCATCATGACGACGATGACGACGAAGAAGAGGAGCGCCATCACCACCATCACCATGATGACGATGACGACGATGACGAGGAGTGCGACGACCCCGAATGCGAATGCCATCACCACCACGATGACGAGGAAGAGGGGCACCATCACCATCATCACCATCATCATGCGGACGAAGTGTTTTCGAGCTGGGGAACGGAGACGGCAAAAAAGTTCACGGAGCAGGAGCTTCGGGCGGCGCTTGCCGCGCTCGACAGCGGCAAATACGGTCAGATCCTGCGCGCCAAGGGCATCGTGGACGGCGAAAACGGCTGGCTCTACTTCGACTATGTCCCCGGCGAGATCGACATCCGCAGCGGCTCGCCTGCCGTGACGGGCAGGCTCTGCGTCATCGGTTGCAAACCCGACGCGCACGCGCTCGAAGCGCTTTTCCTCGGTTAAAGCCATGAACGAGATCGCAGTCTATCTCTTTCTCGGGTTCCTTGACGCGGGAAAGACAAAGTTTATCCAGGAGACCTTTGAAGACGAGCGCTTCGACGATCAGAGCGAGCGCACCCTTTTGCTCGTCTGCGAAGAGGGGGAGACCGAATACGATCCCTCCCGCTTTGCCGTGGAAGATTTTGCGGTGCGCTACGTCAACGAAAAGCAGCTCACCGGGGACACACTCGCAAAGATCCAGCGGGAATACCGCCCCGAGCGCGTCGTCGTCGAGTACAACGGCATGCTGACGCTCGACAAATTCTTCGAGGCGATGCCCGACGGCTGGATGATCGCACAGGTCATGACCTTCTTCGATGCGTCGACCTTCCTCTCCTACAACAAGAACATGCGCCAGCTCGTCTACGACAAACTGCAATATTGTGATATGGTCGTGTTCAACCGCTTCCGCGAGAGCGATTCGCAGGAGGAGTTCCACAAAACGGTGCGCGCCATGACCCGCCGTCCCAATATCGTCTATGAGTACGAAAACGGTCAAGCCGTCTATGACGAGATCGTGGATCCGCTCCCGTTCGACATCAACGCCCCCGTCATCGAGATCGCCGACCGCGACTACGCCTTCTTCTACCGCGACCTCGTCGAGGAGACGGAGAAGTACATCGGCAAAGTCGTGCGCTTCAAGGGGCTCGTCGCCTTGGACAAAAAGATGAAGCCGGGGACGATCGTCGTCGGCAGGCACATCATGACCTGCTGCGAGGCGGACATCCAATACAGCGGGCTCGTCTGCCGCCACGCCTCGCCCCTCCCGCTGAGGATGCGCGATTGGGTCATTCTGACTGCCCGCATCGACTTTGCGTATCATCCTATCTACGGGCAAAAGGGTCCCGTTCTCACGGCGTCCGCGCTCGATTATGCCGATCCGCCTAAGCAGGAACTTGCGACGTTTTTCTGAGATCTTCGCTTTGATCCTCTCACTTTTTTCAATGCATAGGATGCGGTTTTTATGCGTTTGTTGCACGCTCGTCTTAAACGATGAAAATCGCCTTGACCTTCTCTCTGAAAGGAATCCCGCGACATGGTCGCGGGATTTTATGTCTACCCAAGAAAAAAATCAAAAAATTACCCAAAAAATTTTCTTCCAAATATTTACATTTTCTTAAAAGTATGATATAATATGAACAACGGAGGCGAAATTATGAAAATTTTGGTTGTTTACTATTCATACAGTGGGAATACACGCGCGGTCGCACGCCGCATCGCGAGAAATCTCAAAGCCGACATCCTCGAGATCCGCACCGTCAAGACCTATCCCGACGACTACGATGTTCTCCTCGGGCTCGGCAAGCAGGAGGTCAAGGTCGGGTATCTTCCCCAGCTCTATCCGCTCCGCGTCGATCTCGCAAAGTACGATGCAGTCATCCTCGGCACCCCCGTGTGGTGGTCCTCCTTCGCCCCCGCGATGAAGAGTTTCATGAGATCGCTCGATTGGACGGGCAAAAAGGTCTATCCCTTCGCGACCAACGGCGGTACGCTCGGTCACACGCCCAGCGATTTCAGAAAGGCGTTGAAGGGCGCCGAAGTCGCTCCCGTGCTCAGCGTGCTCTTCGATGAGGAACGCATCCAGCAGACCCCCGAGACCGACATCAAGGAGTGGCTCACGCTACTCGACTGATGGAGCAGCTTTACGCGCTCCTCGGGCAGGCCTACGGAGCGGAGACAGCATCGCGCATCCGATCGGGGTATTCCGCAGAACGCCCCGTCACCTTTCGTGCAAACACCTTGAAGACATCTGCCTCCGAGGTGATTTTTGCATTGTCCGAATGCGGAATTACAAACGTCGAGCGCGTCCCGTGGTATCGGGACGCCTTCATTTTGCGGGAGGGCGGGGAGAGCGATCTCACCGGAACGGAGCTCTACCGGGAGGGGAAGATTTATCTGCAGAGCCTCTCCTCCATGCTTCCGCCCCTCCTGTTGCAGCCGGAGACGGGGGAGAACATCCTCGACATGACGGCGGCGCCGGGCGGCAAGACGACGGAGATCGTTGCGCTCTCGGGCGGAAAAGCGCTCGTCACGGCTTGCGAGCGGGACAGGATCCGCTTCGGGAGGATGAAGTTCAACCTCGAGCGGCAGGGGGCTGCCCGCGTCAACGCCATGTGCTGCGATGCGTCGGCGCTCGATGACTTTCTCTCCTTCGATAAGATCCTTCTCGATGCACCCTGCACGGGCTCGGGGACGGTCAGCACCTCCCAGCCCATCCGCTTTACGCGTGAGTACCTTGCAAAGTGCGTCCGCGCGCAGGAGAAACTGCTCAAAAAGGCGCTGCGGCTCCTGAAAAAGGGCGGGACGCTCGTCTACTCCACCTGCTCCGTCCTCAAGGAGGAAAACGAGCTGCTTTTAAGCCGCGTGCTCCCTCTGGCGCAGGCGCGGCTACTGCCGATCGAGCCCTTCGAGGGGCTCCCGCTGCTTCCCTCTCCCATTGGCACGCTTGCGGTGTGCCCGACGGATCTCTATGAAGGCTTCTTTTGCGCGAAAATCACAAAATAGAACGCCCGTTCTCCTGTTCCCCGTCTCGATGGCGGGGAATTTTCGCTCTTGACAGGGAGCACCCTGCGTGCTATAATAGGAAAAAAATGGGGGAGGAATCATGAACAAGACACTCAAACTGTCCCTTCTTTCGCTCATGGGCTGTCTGCTCGCGGCGTTCGTCGGGCTCGGTGTCCTCTGTCTCGGGCGGGTCTCTGCCGCCGCGCAGGATGTCGCACAGGACGTCGCGCACGAGACGGTCGCCGTGCACGATCCGTCCGTTGTCATCGCCTATGAGGACGGAGAGGGGAAACACTATGCGGAGAGCGGGGAGGGGCGCACCAAAGTCTACTATGCGTTCGGCACCCAGCTCTCCTTTGCCAAGTCCTACGACCTTGTCAACTGGACGCCCTTTACGACCAATCTGCACAGCGCGGGGAAGCTCCTGCCCCTTCTCTCGAAGGAGGCAGCCTATGCGGGGCACACGGCGGAGGACAAGCTCAGAGAGAACTGTTGGGCGCCCGACGTCATCTGGAACGGCACGATGAACAGGTGGTGCATGTATCTCTCCGTCAACGGAGACCACCAGAAGTCGGTGATCGTCCTGCTCACGGCGGAGGACCTCGGCGGCGATTGGAGCTACGGCGGCGACGTCACCTTTTCGCGCATCACTTCCTCCAACGTGGGGGAGACCGACTTCGAGCGGGTGACCGGCAGCACGACGGTGGATCAAAAGTATTCCGTCTACCGCAACAGCGAGGACAACCTTCTCTATGGGGTCAACGCCATCGACGCCGCGGTGCAGTATGACGAGTCGGGCGAGCTGTGGATGGCATACGGCTCGTGGTTCGGCGGCATCTACCTGCTTGCGCTCGACAAGGAGACGGGGCTGCGCGATTACACCCACACCTATCCCAACGACGTGGACTATACGGGCGGGGATCCCGCGCTCGGGATCGCGAGCGGAAACACCTTCCGCGTGAACTCCGATGCCTATCTTGGCATCCACCTCGCGGGCGGGCATCACGCGCCCGAGGGCGGCGAAGGGGCGTATATCGAGCGCATTGGCGAGTACTACTATCTCTTTGTCTCCTACGGCGGATACGCGCCCGACGGCAACTACAATATGCGCGTCTTCCGCAGCGAACAGATCACGGGACCCTACCTCGACGGAGCGGGGCGCAGCGCGATCTTTGCCAATTCCCAGCCAGACATCAACCAGAACAACAGCTCCCCCAAGGGGAGGATCGGCAACCGCGTCATGACGGGTTACAGCTGGAGCTGGTGGGATTTCTCCTACGTCGCGCAGGGGCACAACTCCGTCGTTCGCGACACCGAGACGGGGAAGACCTATCTCGCCTATCACAATAAGTACATGGACGGGACAGTCTTCCATGTCATGAAGGTGCACGAACTGCTCGTCACCGACGACGGCTGGCTCGTCACCTCGCCCTTCGAGAGCAACCTCACGGATACCGTTGCGACGGGGCTCACCCCTGCGGAGATCGCGGGGGACTACGGCGTCCTCGCGATGACCCGCGAAAACGGCGCCTACGGAGATCCCGTGCGCGAGACAAAGGTCACGCTCGGAGAGGACGGTCAGATCTCGGGCGCGGAGAGCGGGAGCTGGACGTACGACGCGCAGAGCGGCGCCATCGAACTCACGATCAGATATGACAGCAGAGACATCATTCACAAGGGGTATCTCCTGCGCCAAGCTCTCGAGGGAACGTCCATCTCCGCACTCGCATTGACCGCCGTAAGCACAGATGCGAATGCGTACAGGCAAGAGCGCGACAGGTCGATGCGGACCTATTGGGGCTACCGCTATCCCGATGCGGAAACGGCGGGGCGCTACCTTGCCTCGGGCTATCCCATCCCCGCAAAATTCGGCGAGGGAGCCCGTCTCCCCGAAAACATCACGAGCGATCTGTGGGGAGGGGTCACCGTCTCCTTCGCCCGGGAGGATGGGAGCGTCGTGGTCCGTGCGAACGGAAAGCCGATCGGCGTCTATGCCGTCGGTCAGAGCGCGCACGCCGCAGAATATGACGAGCTCGCCGCAGGGCAGAAGCCTGTCTGCGTCGACAACGTCGGGGAGATCTCCTTCGACTATCGGGATTACGCCAGCGACTGGACGCAGGTGCTCTCGGGAGAGCGCTTCCGCATCTATCTGTCCGTCCTCGAATACTATGACGGAACCCGTTGGGTGAGCATCTTCGAAGCGGCGGGCACCGACCCCTCGGGCAGACCGGGCGATTGGCAGGCATTCTTCGGAAGCGGCCGCGCAACGGTCTCCTTCGGCGCCGACGGGTCGGTCACCTTCTCCCGCGACGGCACTGCCAAGCTTACCTATGCCCCGACGGCGACGTTCAACCAATCGAGCATCACCATCCGGCAATTTACCGAGGCGGTCAAAGCGGAGTTCAAAGCAGGGACGGTGAGATCGGTCTACGCGTTGAAGAACGTCGTTCTCGATCCCCTGAAAGAGACGGGGGAGACCGATCCTCCCGTCGGTCCCGAGGAGCCCGACGTCCCTGAAGAGAGCGAAAACGTCAAGGCGTTCCGGCAGGACGTCGCCTCGCTCCTCAAGGCGGAGGGCACGGCAAGCAAACTCGCGGCGATCCGCACGGCGCTTTCCAGTTATTCCGCCCTCACGGACAAAGAGAAGGAGAGCGTATCTGCGGACTACGCCCTTCTCCGCAAGGAGATCGAGGCATATAACGAGACTGCGGAGAGCGTCAACCAAAGCTACCGTTCGGCGGTGGACGGGGCGCTCGGGATCTTTTCGGCGGGAGGCGCCGCACTCGCGGGTCTTGCACTGCTCGCCTTCATCAAGAGAGGAGGTAGATTATGAGAAACCGTCTGTTTATGACCGCAGCGATTGGGCTCTGCGCCGTCTGCGCCGCCGGAGCCCTTGCCCTCGCGGCTTGCAATCATGGAGGGACGAACCCCACACCCGGCGAAACGTCGGCTTATGAACAGCTCGAACGCCTCACCGCGGAGGAGCACGATCTGGTCACCCTCACCGTCTCCACGACCCTCGGGGACGTCACGCTCACGGGCGTGTACACCATGATGCGGTCGGAGGAGGGGATCGCCGTCGAATACACCTATGAGCAAATGGATCCCATCATCGAAAATGCGGACGGCAGCTTTACCCTCCCCGGGGCGGTCAAATCGACGCACCACGGCAACGGCATCGTCACGGCGGATGGGTTTGAGACGCTGGAAGGTGAGGAGATCGACATCTCCGTCGCCGGTCTCAGCCTGCAGGGCATGAATTTCGCCGCGGAGAACTTTGAAAACGTCAACGGACTGCTCACGGGCGCCTTTACCGCCGATGTCAAAGATCCCGCCGCCTTCCTCGGAACGCCGATTACCTGTTCCGGCATGAAGACGGAGATCATGTTCCCGGACGGGGTCTTAAAGACGGTCAAGATCTCCTATGTGTCCGCGGAAAACGCAAACGTCGTGCTCTCCTACGCATTTGCATGAGCAAGAGAGGGGCCCTCGCACAGAGGACCTCTTTTTTGGTAAATTTTGTGTTCGTACATCAAAAACACTTGCAATTTCGCCGCACTTCGGGTATAATCTATTTACACGCGCCGGTGTGGTGGAATTGGCAGACGCGCTGGACTCAAAATCCTGTGGTAGTGATACCGTATCGGTTCGACCCCGATCACCGGCACCAAAAAAGGCAACCCTAAAAGGTTGCCTTTTTTGGTGCCGTACCACGGAGTCGACGACCCCGCCCGACCGAGGCTTCTATTGTAGACTAAGGTCGACACGAGCCCCCAAGGGCGAAGTATCATCGCTTTTTTCACCCCCTAAAAGGTTGCCTTTTTTGGTGCTGTACTGCGGAGTCGACGACCCCGCCCGACCGAGGCTTCTATTGTAGACTAAGGTCGACACGAACCCGTAAGGGCGAAGTACCCCGAGACGCAAGCCGAGCGGGGAGTGTATCTCGAGTTTTAAGATTCACTCACTTCGCTTGCGCTCCGTTCGGAATGAGGGAGGGCGGGAGACGCGCGACCATGGCTCCTCCGTGGGAGGAGCTGTCACGTAGTGACTGAGGTGGGGCGAGTTCAGAATTCGTACCCACCCCCCTCCCCCCCTCCTCGGGAGGGGGCATGCTCATCGCGTCATGTTGCCCTATGCTCCTAATTACGCCATGTTGAGCTTGTCGAAACATCACCTTATTATAAGACTGCGGTGACCCTTCGACTATGCTACTTCGCGGGAAGAGCCCGCTCGTGTCGCGCTTAGTAAACAATAGTGCGCGCGGACAGGGTGACGCGATTAGAAACACTTACCTCCTCATACCGACCGAGGCTTCTATTGCAGCTAAGGTCGACACGAGCCGTAGGCGAAGTAGCGTAGTCGACACGAGCCCCTCGGTCGCTCGTTTCCGAAAAAAATATCTACCCGCATGAGCGAGTAGATATTTTTTTGCCACCTGATCAGGTGCGGTTCGCAATGAAAGTCGATTGATCATGCATTGTACGAAAACGGAGTGGGGCAACCAAGCGTCTCATTCCATGTCCAACCGGCTTCGGACAATTTTGCAAGTTTTCCTTCATCTGCCCAATTTTCGGCTGTCAAGGTTTCGGAAATAGCGTCATCATCACCTTCCACATATGTTCCATCCTTAAGATTCTGACCTATTGTGCGGCAGTTAAGGCTGTAGATATTTTCCAAGGTGCCGTTATGATATGCATCCGCACCGACAATTCCGCCCGCCGATGCCTTACTAACGTCGGTCGTTTTATACGCTCCCTCCAATTTAGTTGCCCCGGCATATAAAGCCTTAGTTATTTTGCAACCCGAAGTATTGATATTGTTACTTCCGACAATGCCGCCTATCGTTAGCCCCATATTCTGCCAACCCTCGGGAAGTGATATGGTACCGGTATAAAGCACGTTTTTAATCGTACCATATGCATCGCTTCCGGCTATACCGCCTACCACAACAGAAGAATTAGAACTGCACTCCGTCAAATTGATACCTACTTTACTGATAACATTGGAGATCTTAAAGTTGGAAACCGCAGAATTCCTTCCATAAAGAGAGCCAACAGTGCTAAGAAAGCTGTATCCAGTAATCTTGATTGAACCGTCCAAAACAAGATTTTCTATTTTATTAGCGATAGAAGTATTGCTGGACTCAGCTACGAGTTCACCGAAAAGTCCGAAATATGATCTCGAACCCGAGCCTTGTGCCTCTATGTTATATGTTATGGTATGACCCTTTCCGTCCAAACTACTTTTGAAGGTAGTAAATCCCAAAGGTACGTATAATTCACCATACGAAAAACAATAATTAGCCCAATTCCGTTCGTCTTGCGTTAAGTCTATATCGTTTTCGAGAACCAATCCCTTAACGGCTGTCTCCTTGTTTTGATAAAGCCAAGGTCTGTTTTCGTTTTCAATAACGGTTCTGCCGTTAACTCTTCTTGCCTTCAACCCATAGTTATCTGCCACATAGATAAATCCTTCGGCGGTGTAGATATGTACGCTGGTTTCATCGAACATAAAGAGGGGATCTTCCACGGTTACGCCTTCGAAACTGCCCGTAACGTTAAGAGTTACAGAGGTTTCTGCGTCAACGGAACTTACAACATTGCCAAGAACCTGTGCGGGCACATAATTGCCCTCGCTTACGGTAAGAAGTTCTGCGGAGGGGGTATACGTCATAAGCGGTTTTACGGTAACCTCTGTGAGCTTGGAACCATCCACAGTCATGGAAACGCTACCGCAAGCCTCACCAACAATACCGCCTACGCTGAGCTCTTCCATATGGTCCAATACGTAGGAATCACCCTTGGTCAAAGTACTCGCCACAACTACTTGATCGAGAGTTACGTTCTCAAGAGCTCCGCTGCCACAGAAGTAACCGATCACTGCGCCAACTTTTGCCCTGCCGCGAACATTGACATCGGTCATTGTAAGATTCTTGACTGAGCCTCCATCAACGTAGCCAAACAAGCCGACATATTCCCTTGCTTCTGCACCCTCTGGCTGATTGATCGTAAGGTTGGAAATCGTCATTCCATTGCCGTTGAAGGTGCCCTTGAACGGATTTTCCTTAGTGCCGATAGGTGCCCACGTTACATCTGTAAGATCGATGCCTTGCGTAAGCTCAACGGTTTCTCCTGCAAAGCCTTCTTCGTACTGATTTTCAGCTACATTGCGTGCGCCGAGCGTGCTGAATGCAATACGATTTATCGTTGTTGCGCCGTTGTTTACTGCGTTTGCAAATTGCTCAAAGCCCGCTTCGTTGTTTGCCTGCCAAGCCTCGGTCTTCTCGCCTGCATCGTCCCAAGAAGCCCGTTTACCGAAGTCTGCCTCATAGCGCAGGGTGACGTTCTTGACTGTTGCAGTTGTTTCTCCATCTGTAAATTTGAATTCTTCGGGGAGCTCCTTAACGGTGATCGTATTACCCTTTCCGTCGAACTCAATGCCGTTCGCAAGGTTGCTGAGCGGAGTCCACGTTTCAAGCTCTATATCGTCCAACAGGGCAACATTTTGGGTGATCTCGCCTGCGCCTTGCAACATCTCCATTTCATCCTCTTTGGTGATGTTGATAACGCCGGGGGCGGGATCGGGATCCACTGTGTGGGCATTGGCTTGAGTTGCATTCACCGTCAAGACGATTGTAAGCGTCTTGTTCAAGTAAGGTGCTGCCTGCGCCGACGTTACGGACTCGGGCATGGTGATTTTAACGTCGATAGGCGTAGCTGCCTCGCCTGCTGCCTTCCAAGCGCTGAACTTTCCCGAAACCGATTCGCCAAGTTCGATTTCCTTTCCCCCTTGCGCAAGTTCGACCGTCAACAATTTGAGGAGGCCTGCTGCGTCGCCTTCTTCTGCGCTTACGGCAACCTGCCACTTGAAGTCGATCGTACTTTCGTTGATGATGTTCACCTTGGACTGAACGTAGTCGCCGGGCGCCATGTCGGATATGACAAGCTTGCCGTCTTCAATTTTCGCCGATCCAAGCATCGGATTCGACTCGTTAGGATCGGGAAGAGTGCTTCCCGTTGTCAGCGTGTCACCATCGATCGTAGCGGTAACTTGCACTTTACCACTTGTCACGGCAATGTCTACTTTACTTTCGTCCGTAAACAATGCAAGCGTAGCACCCGTGATAAGTGAAATGCATAATGCTATTGTCAGAATCGACGACAGCAAAAACCTGCTTTTCTTCTTCATACATCTTCTCCTTTTTTTGATTTTTTATTTTACAATCGTTACTTCTTTCGCCGCCGCATGGCTCCTCCGCTATTTTGCCCTATGTCTCCCTATATTCCCAATAGTAAAGTGGCGAATTTTACTTTTTGGGCATCGGAGTTGGGGAAAAGCTCGCAGGGGGGTGCCAAATGGCCGCAAATTCCGCACGAATGATACCTTAGGTGAGTGCAAATATCCTATACCTTTTTCGGACGCGAAATCATTGACAAAAAAAGGCGAAAAGATTATAATGTTTCTATCAAAAATGTAGATTTTGGGGCTCGAAACTCAAAGTCAAAAAAGGTATATTTTTTTCAAATACTTTGTCAAGAACTTTGTCAGGAAAAAGTTGTATGATTCATGCAAAGCGGTAAGTTCCAATTTCACGGAGATTGAGGAGAATATGCAACACAAGGGAACGAAAATTCTTGAAACGGAGCGGCTGCTCCTTCGCAGATGGAGGGAGAGCGACGCCGAAGAGGTGTTTGCGCATTGGATGAACGACCCTGACGTCACAAAGTACCTCACCTGGACGCCGCACGGGGACATCGAAGTGACGCGGGCTCTCCTCAAAATGTGGGAAGGGGAGAGCGGCGAGCCGAATATCTACCATTGGGCGATCGTTTGGAAGGAGGGGAACGTCCTCATCGGTGACATTGCCGTCCTGCGTGCGGACGATGTTCAGGAACGCGGCACGATCGGCTACTGCATGGGCAAGGCATGGTGGGGAAAGGGCATCATGACGGAGGCTCTTTCCGAAGTCCTGCGCTATTGCTTTGAGGAAGTGGGGTTTTTCCGCATCGACGGCGAGCATGCGGCGGAAAATCTCGGCTCCTCCCGCGTCATGGAAAAGTGCGGGCTCACCTATGAGGGGACGCGCAGAAAGTTCTTCCGTCCTCCCACGACCGGGGAGCGCGTCAATATTGTGGAACGCGGCATTTTACGGGAAGAATATTTCAAGCGCACAAGGTAAACTTCAATTTTGCGGAGAAAAGGCGGACGCTTTGGAGGAAGGAATATGATGATGCCTGTTCTGCTGATGAGGAAAAGACATATCATCGGCAGGCTATTGAAAATGAATGCAATTTCGGAAGAAAACGCCGTTACTTTTCATGAAGCCGGCGTGATAAATCCAAACGGATTTCATAGGTTTACCTTGTGCTTGGTAGAACAAGGCATCCTCCGTCAATGCGGAGAGAAATATTATTTGGATACTTCAAGGCTGTAAACGGAAGTTCGCGAAGAAGATTGAGGCAATGTATGACGACCTGCCGATGCCGAAAGTCAAAAAGGGTTAAAATTCCATTCAGAAGAGCAGCAAAAAAGCGAGGGTAGTTTTGTCCTCGCTTTTTGTGAATTGAGATGCAATTCAGCCGTTTTGGTCCTTCAATATTTGCCGCAGTGTAAAAAAGTTTGCGGCGGAACGCAAAAAGACGATTGACAGCCATATATTGAAATGATATAATGGGGGGCGATCAAACCCATCGGAAGGTGTGATATGACAAGAAAAAAGAGGCTCATCACGTTATTCTCCGTGCTCGCTACCGTGTTTTTGGCGGCAGCGATTTTTGCGCTCTGCTTCGGGCGGATCTCGGCGCGGGCAGACGTCTATCAGGTGGCGACCGAGTCGTTGACCTTCGAGCGTCTGACCCCCGATAACGCGAACACCGAAAAGGTGATGCGCAATGCCTATCTCGAACTCTACGGCGTGCCGACGTCCAAATTCACATACACATCGAACGGCGGCGAACAGAGCGGCGCGCCCCTCACTTCCGCCTTCGACAGAAATTTTTCCTCCATCTGGCGTTCGGAAAAGCAGTGGGATTCCAAGCGCCCGACGGAGACCGTCATCGACGTGACGGTCGTCTTCAACACGCCGACGGAGGTCGACAGGATCCTCTATCAGGCAGACTGCGGATGGTACAACCGCGGCAGCTTCACCAAGGCGAGATTCTCCTATGTTCCGGAGAGCGACACCTCGTTCGGGGGTACCATGTCCGAGAACACAGCGCTGAAAACCATTTCCGAGGTCGAAGTACAGCAGACGAGCGACACCTATGCGAACCTCATCACTTTCCGTGAACCTGTGACTGCGTGGGCGATCAAAATCGAGTGGCTCGCCGTCCACACGGGGCACCTTCACTGCGCCGCCGCGAGCGAGATCGTCTTCCTGCAACCCGAGAGGGACGAAGTGAAGGCGGTGCAAACGCTCTTTTCCGACTACAACCAGCTACATCTCTCCGACAGCAAAATGACCAAGGAGCGGCTCGACGAGCTGCGCAGCCGTGTCACGAAGTACGCCTCCTACGACACCGAGCTCTCCTATCTTCTCGACCGCGCCGAGCAGGTCCTCAACGGCAAGGTGCAATATGACGTGCGGAGGGAGATGGGGACCGACCCCAAGAGCGGGAACGTGTTGCAGCGGAGGGGAGATGTCGCAGGCTATGCCCGCAGCACCCTCAAAATGGCATGGTTCGGCACCAACCGTCAGGCGACGGGAGTGAGCGTCGCTCCCGGGGAGGAGCTCATCGTCTATGTGGACGGCAAGGAGGGGGATCCTCTTCCCTCCCTCGTCGTCACGCAGTTCTGGGGAGCGTGGTCGAGCTGGCGGAGCGGCGAATACAAGCTCTCGCTCGGCAAGAACATCATCCGCCCCAACTCCTATCTTCAGCCCGGCTTCACCACCAACGACGGGCAGGCGCTCCCCGCGGGCGGTCCCGTCTACCTCACCAATCCCTACATCAGCGAGGAGCTTCTCAAAGAGGAACCGCAGCGCACGGAGAAGGTGCAGTCCGATCGGGTCAAAGTCTACTTCGAGGGCGGAACGCTCTTCCCCATCTACCGCATCGGGGGAGATGAATTGCTCTATAAAAAATATGTCTCGGAGTACGCGGCAGAGGTCCAAAGGGACAGAAAAGAGGCGGATGCAATCAACAATGATCTCAGTCTGATGCTCCCTCACCGCGACTATAAGGTGGTCGACGTCACCGAGATCGTCAGCGAGAACATCATCATTACGGTGCGCGCGACCGCAGCCGACCTCTACTACAATGAGCGGGGCGTCAGCCCGCAGGAAGCGTGCCTCGGATGGGACAAATACGTCAAGGAACTGCTCCGTTCGGACGGCGTCATCCTCGAGAAGAACGACCCCAATATCGAAAAATACCGCGGAAAGTATGACCCGCGCGCCAAATGGCTCAACTGCAACATCCGTCTCATGCAGCCCTACGGCGCCGCATATGCGCACATCGAGCACGTGGGCATTCAGGTGAGCTGGGAGGGCGGCGCACTCACGGGTTCCTCCTTCGGCTGGGGGTATACGCACGAACTCGGGCACATGATGGACATCGGCGAACGCACCGTGAGCGAATGTTCCAACAACATGCTCTCCAAGTACGACGAGACGGTCATGACCAAGGTCGCGACGCGCGGCGATTTCGCCAAGACGACGCAGGCGCTCGCTCCCGACGTGCGCGCGGAGAGTTCCTACTGGAATACCAACCGCGGGAACTTCATCTTCTGGTGGCTCATCGAGAGCTTCCAGAACGGATGGTGGCCCCGCCTCGAAAATCTCTACCGCTACTACGACATCTACAAGGATCACCGCGACGGGAAGAACAACTTGCTCGTCGACGCCATCAATTCCACCGAGAAACAGGTGCTGCTCGCCTCGATCTCCTTCGGCTACGACCTCTCCTATTACTTCGAACGGTGGGGGTATAATCTCTCGTCGAACGACCCCGTGTTCTCCGCGGAGACGGCTTCGCCCACCTTCCGCCTGCTCATGGAGGAGGCGAAGGCGAACGGGTCGGTGAAGAGGGAGGACTATCGCCCGAAGATCTGGTATGCCGACGCCGCCGAGTGGTGGGCGCGCCATGACGACGGCAAGACGCCCACGAAGATCTATGACGGAAAGGGCACGGCATCCATCGAAGCCGTCACCAAGGGCAGCGCGGGATACAGCTTGCTCCTGCGCTCGGATAAAATGAAGGATCCTTCCCATCTCGGCTTCGAGATCTGGGAGGGCGAGGGGCAGAACGCAAAGGTCATCGCATTCACCACCGACAGCGTGTTCCTCGACTCCACACAGTACGAAAACGGCTATCTCCCCGTCTACTCCGTGGTCGCATATGACCGCGCGCTGACCTGTTCGGGGAGGAGCAAGGACGTGGCGCTCAAGGAACTTGCGCCCGTGTGCCGCATCGGGGAAGTGCGCTATACTTCGCTCTATGACGCCTACATGGCGGCGAAGTCGGAGGACACCATCGTGCTCCTCGAAGACTGCTATATGGGCGGACTGACGGTGGAGGCGGGCAAGACGCTCACCATCGCAACGGAGGGGAAGGCGTGCACCCTCTCCCGCGGCGGTGCGGGCGTGATGTTCTCCGTGGAGGCGGGCGGCAAGCTCATTCTGTGCGGGCAATCCAATGCGCCGCTCACGATCGACGGGCTCGGCTATGAGCAGGACAGCGCGTTGGTGCGCACCTTCGGCTCCCTCGACATCTCCCACTGCGTGCTGCGCAACAACCACATCCGCTTCAGCGCCAAAAAGGGAGGGGGCGCCATCGACATCGCCACCGGGAACGAAGCGGCCGCCATCCGCATCTCCGATACCCGCTTTGAAAACAATTCCTCCTATCTCGGCGGAGCCATCTGTTTCGCAGGCGGCGTCAACCGCACCATTGAGAACTGCACCTTTGTCGGCAACCGTGCCGTAGAGGGGGGCGCGCTGTACATCAACAATGGCGTAAGATACGTCACGACCCTGACCATTACGGGGAGTAGTTTCGAGAACAACGTCGCGGAGGCGGGCGGCTTGAGCGGCGTCACGCCCAAGGGCGGCGCCATCGTGACTGCCAATTGGTATGCCAACGTCAAGGCGGAAGATCTCACCTTCAAGGGCAACGAGGCTACGCTCGGCGGCGCGCTGTACCTTGACTCGGAGTCCTTTACCGGGAACAAGATCGTCTTTGAGGGGAATGTTGCCACCGAGGAGGGCGGCACCGTCTATTTCGCCCGCAAGGGATGGACGAACAATATGAATTGGAACAACCTCTCCCTGACCGAGACGACGGTCTCGGGCACGAAGTGCGAAAGGGGCGCGGCGCTCTACCTGCGCAGCAACAGCACGCTTGGTCTGACGCTCGGAGAGAATGACTGCAGCTATGCGATCCACTTTGCCGAGGGCTCCTTTGCCCTTCCCGGCGGCGAATGGCAGGGCAACGTCTTCCTCGCAAAGATCGCACATCTGACCGCAAGAGAGTCCTTCCCCGCCGTTCCTGCCGGGAAGGAGGTGAAGGACTCTCTTGCGGTCAGATGAGTCGGCGGAACGTTCATTGCCGCCAGCGGCTTCCAGGGGCAACTTGGCGACGAAGAAGGCTTTACGGCAGAGGGGGGAGACATCGCCTTTGACAACAATTCCCTCGTCTTCGCACTCAAAACGGTGGAAGTCACCTTCTCGGCGGACGGCAATACCGTCACAAACAAATACATCGTCGGGCGCACCTTCGTCCTTCCCCTTGCGTTTGAAAATGCCACCAAATACATGCTCTCGTGGACGGACGACAAAGGGAAAACCTACGAGCCGGGCATTGAATGCGTTGCGGAGAGGGATATCACCTTTACTGCGGAGGTCAAGGACAAGGCGGTCGTGAAATTCGTCTATCCGCGTGACGGGCTTTCCACGGAAACGGCATACTATATCCACGGGGAGACGATCTCCCTTCCCAAGCTCGACCTCGCGCGCAATGCGGAGTTCGAAAAGTACGACCTCACTGGGTGGAAACTCCGGGGCTCGGAGGAACTCTATCAACCGTTTGCCTCCATCGTCGTGGACAGAGATCTGACCTTCGAGGCGCAGCTCACCGACAAACTCTGCGTCCGCTACCTCGTCCGCCCCTACGAAGAGGTGACGACCTATGCGGCGCGCGCCGACAGCAACTATCTCATCGCGACCTATTATTACAGCTTCGGTGAGACGCTCCGCTTTGCGAGGACGGACGAAGAGCTGCCCCAAGAATACCTCCCGGCGGGTGCATTCATCAATACCTACGTGACCGCAGACGGACAGGAGATCGACTTCTCCAACTACACCGTCACCCAGAACCTCGATCTCTATGCCGTTGTCGTGAGCCAGCCCATCGTTGTTTTCTACACCTATCTGACCCAAGGCGGATCGAAAATTTACGAAGGCGTGACCACTCCGTTTGACTATGTTCTGCACGGAGCCTCGTACACCATTTCCATTGCCCAGATCCCTTACGGCTACCATATCACAGAGATCCGGATCACCCGCGACCAAGAGGAGATCGGAAACTATACCAAAGCCGAAGAGATCGAAGGCTTCCGCATCGCACATGCAGATGCAGAGCTTAGCTATGGTATCATCGTCAACATCGAGCCAAACGAATATACGGTGACCTATAAGTACAACGACAGCTCGGAGGTGGGGGATGTTCGCCGGGAGACAAAAAAGTTCGGC
This sequence comes from uncultured Clostridia bacterium, assembly GCA_947625065.1. Taxonomy (GTDB): domain Bacteria; phylum Bacillota; class Clostridia; order Christensenellales; family Borkfalkiaceae; genus Gallimonas. The sequence goes on from CANQNB010000013.1 coordinate 16,975, forward strand.
GATGTGATCACCCTGAAGGAGCCCACCGATCTCCCCGCAGGGTACCGCTTCAACAGCTACCAGCTCGGCAAAAAGGTGCTCGCGACGAACGAAGACGGCATCTATGTCGAGACCGACAGCTTTGTCGACATCAACTTCGACGAAAACGGCGAGATCAAGGTCGAGGTCTCCGAGGATACCGTCATCAACATCCTCGTCTCCATCGATCCCGAGCTCACCATCTCCGAGTCCTCCCTCGAATTCATGCTCGGCACATCGGAGAGGGCGCAGCTGACCGCGACCGCGATCGACACCGACCTCTACACCCTCGTTTGGGATTCGAGCGCCCCCGAGATCGTCTCTGTGGACGGCGGAGCGCTCACGGCGCTTGAAGTTGGCAGGGCGAAGATTACCGTTTCCGCCTACCGCGGCAGCACGTTCATCACGAGCAGGGAATGCTTAGTCACCGTGCGCACTCCCTCCACCCTCAAACTGACGCCCGAGGAGACGCACGTCTACTTCGACGGCACAGAATTCACCCTTTCGGTCACGGCGACCGCCGAGGAGACCGATTACACCGTGGAATGGCGCTCCGAGGCGCCCGATGTCGCCACGGTGGATGAACACGGTACCGTCACCGTGCACGGCGTCGGCGAGGCGGTCATCACCGCGACCTATTCGAAGGGGGGCGTCGAACTCGGCAGCGCGACGTGCACCGTCCGAGTTTCCCTCCTCGAAGTCGAGAGCCTCTCGCTCGACACCGAGAACGTCAAGACGGCTTACACCGACGGGGATACGCTCGACTTGAGCGGCCTCGTCGTCACGGCGCACTACAATGACAAGTCGTCCAAGGTCATCTCCTCGGGCTATACCGCCGACAAGACCGTCCTCCATGAGGGGGATACGACGGTCACCGTCACCTACGGGGGAAAGAGCGCGACCTTCGCGGTCACCGTCGCAAAGGCGTCCGGTGAGCCTTCGGACCAGCCTTCCCAGACTCCTTCCGAAGATGACAAGCCAGGCGACAACCCCAATACGCCCGACGATCCCAATACGCCCGATAAACCCGGCACGTCTGATAACACGGACACGCCCGATGCGATCGTTCCCATCGTGATCGGGGTGACGGCGGTCTTCGTCGTCCTCGTGGCAGTCGCGGTCGTCGTCGCCATCGTCGTCTTAAAGCGCAAGCGCTGACCCGCCTTTCGGCGATCGGAGAGAGATGTCATCGCACCCGCGGTGACATTTTCTTTTGGGAAAACTTCCCCGAGAACCTTGCAAAACGGCAAAGAACATGGTAAAATAGAGCTATGGAAAAACTCATACTCATCGACGGAAACAGCCTTCTCAACCGCGCATATTATGCGATGACCATCTTTACGACGAGGGGCGGACAGCCGACCAACGGGATCTTCGGATTTGTCAGACTTCTCTTCAAGATCATCGAAGACGAGGCGCCGGAGTACCTTGCCGTCGCCTTCGATCTCCCTGCCCCGACCTTCCGCCATCTCATGTATGACGGCTATAAGGGGACGCGCAAGCCGATGCCCGAGGATCTCGTCGTGCAGGTCCCCGTGCTCAAAGATCTTCTCCACACGATGAACATCCGCACCGTGGAGCGCTCCGGGTATGAGGCGGACGATCTGATCGGCACGATGACGCGCAAATTTCCGCAGACATCCGTTCTGATCTACACGGGCGACCGCGACGCCTACCAGCTCGTCAGAGAAAACGTCGACGTCTGCTTCACAAAGCGCGGCGTGAGCAATCTCGACCGTCT
>CANQNB010000014.1 GCA_947625065.1 uncultured Clostridia bacterium
CTCTCCGTCCGTCCATGCGACGGGGATGTTCGCGCGCACCGTGTCGCCCGCGGCGCCGTACACGTCGTCGAGCCCGCTGATGATGGTGGAGAAGGAATCGGAGTGGCGGATCCTGAGGGTGTACCCCGTCTCCGCGCTGCCGCTCACCGACTCAAGCGTTCCCCCGACGGGCGGGTAGACCGAGCACTTCGCCGTGAAAGACATGACACCCATGTCCGAGACAGCGACCTCCGCGTCCACCGAATCGTTGATGACGGGCGAGAGGGTGAAGTCGGAGTAGACACGGCTGTCTGTCGTTGCGGCGTCCCCGCGGAAGAGCCCCCGCACGAAGGTATTGATCGCGCTCGTCTCATAGAACAGATTGGTGAAGAAGATGACGGCGAGCAGCGCGCACACGGCGACGAATTCGCCGAGGACGATGCCCTTCATGATCTTCTCCTTCGGGCGCTTTTTGACGATGCGCTCGATCTCCTTGCTCTCCGCATACATCGGATCGTTCGTCTCGAGCTTGCCGTTCACCTCGTCGATGAGGCGGTCGGACAGCTCCTCCTTGCCGCGGCGCTTCTTCTCCTTGCGCTTGACTGTCACCGTCTCCACAGGGATCTCGAGCATCTCCGCATAACTCAGTTCATCGTTCATGTCAACACCTCTTGATGAAAATGTGGTTTTCGCCGAGGGGGTCCTTCCCTCTCAAACACTATACTCTATGCGGAAAATTTTCGAAGTAGAAGAAAATTTCGCTGTCGAACGGACAAATCAGGGGGCGATTTTCATACAATGGAGACGAATTTCTCTCTCCCCCTTGACAACTTCCCGCGGGTGTGCTATACTGGATGTAACAAAAATCGGGAGGGAGGTATCGCGCTGCGGCGCGATGCCTCCTTTTGTTTTTTCCCGCAGACAGGAGAAGACCATGAACATTTGCAAAAAATTTGCCGCGCTCTCGTTGGGCGCACTCCTTTTGACGGGCGCGGGCGCACTCGGCGCATGCGCGGGCGAAGGGACCGGACCCGAGCCCGAGCCCGAGGATACCGCCGTCTACACCCTCACCGCAAGGACGAAGGCGTGCCTCCTTCTCGCGGAGGGCGACGCCTTCCGCTCTTCCCCCACCTCCTTCGTCGCCCAAAAGGACCGCAAGACGGTGGAGGACCCCGAGCTCTCCTTCGAGATCGCCGACCCCTCCGTCGCGTCGGTGGATGAGAAGGGCGTCGTCACCTCCAAGGCGTACGGCAAAACGGAGCTCGTCGCGACCTATCGGGGGCAGACCGCGCGCGTGCCCGTCTACGTCTTTGAACAGGCGACGGCGGAGGAAGTGAACAGCTTCGACGAGACCTATGTCAACCGCTACGGCAGGCAGTATTTTACGGACGGCGCGCTCAACGTCGACCACGTTGCCTCGGGCATCGAGGTCGCCTTCACGGGCGATTCGCTCACGGTGGACCTCGACGTGACGTGCGACCAAGAGTACGGCACCGTCTTCGACGTGTATGCGCACATCTACCTCGACGGCGACAGCGAGGGTGAGTTCGTGAAGCTCGAGTCGGGCAGCTTCACCGTCGCGGAGGGGCTCGGCGAGGGCGTGCACACGGCGCGCATCCTCAAAGCCTCGGAGATCGACCGCGGCAAGTTCGCCGTCAAGGGGTTCTCCGCAGAAGGATTTCTGCGCTTCCCCGAGAAATCCGACCTCAAGATCGAGTTCATCGGCGACTCCATCACGGCGGGCTACGGCAACCGCGTCACGGGCGGGGATTGGTCGGTGGAAAATTCGGACGCCTGCATCTCTTACGCCGCTCTCACGGGCATGCAGCTCGGCGCCGACTTCTCCGTCGTCGCGCTCAGCGGCATCTGCCTCAACACCGACGTGTGGGGCGCGGGCATCAATATGGTGCAGATGCACAGCTATCTCTCCAACCGCAAACAGGATGCGTACACCTATGATGCGGACATGGATGTCGTCGTTCTTGCGCTCGGCACCAACGACGGCTCCTACATCGACCGCCATACGAGCTACCGCTACGACTTCCCCGTCGACTACGAAAACTTCCTCAAGCACTTGCGCGACATCTATCCCGATGCGCACGTCGTCTGCATCTACGGCATGATGGGGATCAACAACTTCGTCGAGACGGGCATCCGGACGGCGCTCGAAGCGGTGAACGACCCCAAGATGAGCTACCTCACCTTCCGCAAGAACGACATGGGCGCGGGCGCACACCCCGGCGGCGCGGCGCACCGCTCCTACGCCGCCACCCTCACGGAGTACATCCGCGGTCTGTTGTAAGAAGCATAAAAAAGGCGCGCCTGCCCGTGCAACGGGCAGGCGCGCCTTTTTGTATCCCATCATTCTATCTTATTTTCTATGCAGGCAGCGGAGGACGGTCTCCGCGGCAAACAGCGTCTCCTCCTCCGTCGTCTGCATACCGAAGGAGAAGCGCACCCCCCGCCGCGCCTCCTCTTCCGTCCGCCCCATCGCGAGGAGCACGTGGGAGGGAAGGGCGGCGTGCGCCGAACAAGCCGCCCCGCCCGAGGCGGCAACGCCGTTGAGATCGAGCAGGTCGATGAGCGCCCCTCCCCCGTCCGCAAAGGTGATGTGGGAGATGTTGGGCGCGCGGCATTCACCGTCGACAGCCATACCATGTCCGAGATGGGAGCGCAGTTTTTCTTCAAACAGGGTGCGGAGCGCCCCCGTGTGGGCGCAGAATTCTTCCCGCAAGGAGACGGCTCTCTGAAGGGCGCAGGCAAAGCCGACGATCCCCGCAACGTTGAGCGTTCCCCCGCGCAGACCGCGCTCCTGCTCCCCGCCCGCAACGAGCGGCCGCATGGGCACCCCCTTTTTTACGACGAGGGCGCCGACCCCCTTGGGTCCGCCCACCTTGTGCGCGGAGAGGGAGACCGCGTCGCAGCAGGCGGTGAGTTTTTTGAGATCCTGCGAGCACGCCGCTTGCACGCAATCGGCAAAGAAGAGGGCGCCGCGCGCGTGCGCATATGCCGCAAGCTCCTCGACGGGCTGGATGCACCCCGTCTCGTTGTTGACCGCCATCACGCAGACGAGACCGTCCTCCTCGGACATGGTACCCTCCAAATGCGTCGTGCGGACGATCCCGTCCTCCCCTGCCGTGCAGACCGCGCTTCCCCCTTCCCGCAGGGGAGCGGCGGAGAGAAGTGCGGCGTGCTCGATGGGAGAGAGGAGGGCGCGTCCCCTGCCGAGGCAGCGCACCGCCCAGTTGTCCGCCTCCGTTCCGCCCGAGGTGAAGTACACCTCCGAGGGGCGCACGCCGAGAAGGTCGGCGATCTCATCGCGCGCCTGCGTCACATAGCCCGCCGCCCTTCTGCCGTAGCCGTGGAGGGAATCGGGGTTGCCGAAGTCCTCGCGCAGGACGGGGAGCATCGCTTCGAGCACCCCTGCGCCGAGCGGCGCCGTCGCCGCATAGTCGAGATAAACGTTCTTCATACCCAAAAACATAAAAAACGCACTCGCGCGATCAGGCGGAGTGCGGCTTTGCGGCACGCCTCAGTCCATGGCGAGCCTGCGGTAGAGCCCCGCGTTGCCGATGACGCGCCCGCCGCCCAAGACCACGGCATAGTGCACGTCGGAGGCGAGATGCGCCTCCATCTGTAATTTGTTGGAAATATAGTCGCCGAACCCCGCGAGCGCGCACACCCCTCCCGCGAGGAAGACACCGTTCTTGCAGATCGCCGCGGAGACCTCGGCAGGCAGCATTTTGAGGAGCAGTTCGCAGTACTCGACGATCTTGTCGATGTAGATACGGATGGGCTCTGCGATCTTCTCCGAGGTGACGGCGACCGAGCGCGGCTTGCCCGTGGCGATGTCCCGCCCGTTGATGACCATGCTCTGCATGTCCGCCTCGGGGGAACCGACCGTGCCCTTGAGCTTCTCGCTCGTCTGCAAGCCGATCTTGAGATCGTAGGCTTCGGCGATGCAATCGATGATGTGGGTGTCCATGTTGTTCCCCCCCACCGCCATCGTGAACCCCGCGATGATCCCGTCGAGGGAGAGGACGGCAACGGACGTCTTGCCGGCGCCGATGTCGACGGCGAAGACGGGGTTGGAGTCGGAGAGCGGGATGTCCTGCCCGAGGGCGACGAGGAAGGGGGTCTCCACAAAATTGGCGCGGGAGATGCCCGCCGCCCGTGCGACGCGGAGGTACTTCTCGCGCGATTCCTCCGTGCAGCCGCAGGGGACGCAGAAGAGCGCCTCGATGCCGAAGGCGTGCTTCTTTTCCTTCGCCTTGCCGATGAAATATTCGAGGAGGGCGCCCGCATACCGCTCGCTCGCGATCTCCCCCTCATACACGGGGAAGACGATCTCCGTCGCCTCCGCCGTCTTGCCGAGCAGACGCTTCGCTTCGTTGCCGTAGGCGCGGATCTGCCCGCTCTCCTTGTCGATGGCAAGGCAGGTCGCCTCCGAGAGCACGATGCCGCTCCCGATGCGGTAGATCTTCGTCACGGCTGTTCCGAAGTCGATTGCAAGCTTCAACATCACTTTCCTCCATATGCCGCCGCGAGCATGGTACCCACCGTTTCGGTCGGCAGCCCGACGACATTCGTATAACTTCCGCGGATCGAACGGACGAGCGGATAGCCGTCCTGGATCCCGTATGCCCCCGCCTTGTCGAGGGGAAGCCCGCTCGCGACGTACTGCCCGATGACCTCCTCCGTGAGCGGGAAAAAGTCGACCTCCGTCGCCTCCACCCTCTCCTCTCTGTGTCCGCGGAGAAGCACGCAGACCCCCGTGTAGACGGTGTGCGTCCTGCCGCCGAGCAGACGGAGCATGCGCGCGGCGTCCTCTTTGTCCTTCGGCTTGCCGAGGATGGCGCCGTCCAAAGAGACGACGGTATCCGCGCCCAAAACGACGGCTTCGGGGAAGCGGGAGAAGACCTCCTCCGCCTTGCCCCGCGCGAAGGCAAGCGCCGTATCATGCGCCGAGAGCCCTCTCTCGCGTTCTTCGAAAGAAGAGGGCTCTACCCGAAAGGAATATCCGAGCTCGGCGAGCAGTTCCCGCCGCCGCGGCGAGTTGCTCGCAAGGATGAGCGGTCTCATACGAAGGGGTCCTCCTAGGACATGGTACCCACCTACAAGATCTCGAGGTTCTTTTTGAACGCCCGTTTGAACTCGCCGCCCGCGTTCATCGCCTGACGGATCTCGAGGGATGCGTCGCCCGCGAGCTCCGTCTTCATGATGACGGAATCGCCGAGCACGTCGCAGTTGAGCCCCTTCACCATGCCGAGCCCGCTCCTATCGAGGCTCTCCGCGATGCGGAGGAGCACGCCGAGCTTGCGCACGATGTCCATGTCCTCTTCGGTGACGATGTCCTTGAAGCGGTTCCAGTCGGAGGGGGAGAGGTCCTCCTTGCGGTGGCAGCCGGCGACGAACGCCGCGAGCACGATCTCACGGTGGGTCGCACCGTAGATGCCCGCGTTCAGGATCATGTAGCGGCTGTGTTTCTGATGGTTATAGTAGCGCACGCGGAGCCCGCAGTCGTGCAAACTCGCCGCGATCTTGAGCACTTTGAGGTAGATGCGGGGGAACTTATGCAGCACGCGCAGCTGTTTGAAGAGCTGGATGGAGAGGTGCACCACGTTCTCGACGTGCTTCTCGTTGCACCCATAGTATTTGACGAGGGTGCTGAGGGAATAACTGAGCACGTCGGAGATGGGGCGCTCGAGCGTCAGAGGGATCGCCATGTTGAACATGATCCCCTCGCGCAGACCGCAGCCCGAGAGGGTGAAGCTCTCGATGTGCAGATAGTCGGTGAACGACTTGATGATGGCGAGCGCGGCGGGCATGATGTCTGCCCGTGCGGGGGAGAGCCCGCGGATGCGCTTGCGCTTTTCGACGTCAAGCACCCGTACCATGTCGTAGACGGAGACGAAATCTTCCGTCATGAACTGGTAGTTGTGTACCGTGTTGAGGGGGTACTTGCGGATGATGCGGTTGATCTTATAGAGGTTGCGGAAGGACCCGCCCACGCCGATCATCTGGGTGTCGGGATCGACCTCGGAGAGCCATTCGATCTTCTTGAACTGTTCGGTGAAGAACTCCTCGATCTTGGCAGTCTGTTCCTCGGGAGGGATGCCGTCGTCTGCGAAGAGGTCGGTGAGGGTGACCGCGCCAAAGGCGAGCGTCGTAAAGTTGATGATGGAGCGGCGGTTGTAGTAGATGACCTTGGTGCTTCCGCCGCCGATCTCAAGGATGATCCCCTTGGGGACGTCCATCGAGTTGATGACGCCGCGGTAGACGAGGGTCGCCTCCTCCTCCTGCGAGAGCACGTCGACGCGGATGCCGCAGGACGCCTGGATCTCATCGAGGAAGGAGCGCTGGTTCTTGGCGCGGCGGACCGCCGCCGTCGCCACCGCGACGATCTGGTCAACGCCCGTCGCGTCGCACAGGCGCTTGAACATTTTGAGCGTCTTGATGGTCTCGGCGATGCGTTGCGGTTTGAGGAAACCGTCGCGGTCCATGTCCTGCCCGAGGCGCACGCTCTCTTTGAGCTCGTCTTCCACCATAAAATGACCGTCGCCGAACATCTGCACGATCACGAGCCTCGCGGAGTTGGAACCAAGGTCAATGATGCCGATTTTTTCCATGTCTTTTTCTTTGTCCCGTCCTTTGAATGATTTGCGGATCAGCCGCACGGGAGAACTCCGTCGCGGACCTTTTCTCCTTCTTTTGGCCCGCATATCCGAAACTACCCTATTTTAGTCTTTCTTATAAGTCATTCTATTGTAACATAGGTTTTGGGGTTTGTCCATACCCTTTTGAAAAATTTTTCCGTATTTTTTCTCAAATTCTTATTGCGGGCGGAGGGTGTGCGCGGAAGGGAAGAGGACGGGGCGCATCACACACAGCGAGAGCGCCAGAAGAAAGACGCCGAATCCCCTCCCGAGCGCCCTTGCGGGGAGGAGGACGGCGAGCAGAGAAAAGAGGACGGAAAAGAGGAGGGCGGGCAGGATGATCCGCACCGTCCCCCGCCGTTCGAGCAGTCCGCTGCGCGCATGGACGGCGAGGGCGACGGAGGACATCGGCAAAAAGGCGGCAAGGTTGACCCCCTGTGCCGCCGCCTGCGGAATGCCGCATCCGATCGTGAGCAGGGGGATGAGCGCCGTTCCCCCGCCCATGCCCATGCCCCCGAACAGTCCGCCCGCGACCCCGCACGCAAAGAGGAGGAGAAAGCTCACGAGAAGATCATCCTCAGCCCCGCCGCGAACATGAGAAGGGCGAAGACAAAGGTCACCGCCCTGCCGGAGATGCGGGCGAGCAGCTTCGCACCGAGAAATCCCCCGAGGAGGACGCCGATCGACACGGGGAGGAGGACGCCGGGGGGAAGGAGCCCGTTCCACGCATAGACCGCCGCGCTCACCGCCGAAACGGGGAGGATGACCGCGATCGCCGTGGCATGGGCGCTCTTGGCGCTCCGCCCTCCCGCGCGCAGCACGGGGACGGCGACCATGCCCCCTCCCCCGCCGAACAGCCCGTTCGCCGCACCCACCGCGGCTCCGCCCAACACATCGTTCCATGCCCTTCTGTCCATGCTTCCCCCTTTTCCCCGCGTGCCTATGGGCTGCAAAGCGGGGAAAAGCCCGCCGCAGGCGGGCGTCCTTTGTGAAAAGTTTGTGCTTTTTCCAAAAAAAATTTGCCTTTTTTGCGGATTCCACCCGAAAGTGCTTGCAAGGATCGCGTTTTTGTTATAAAATGGAGAAGTAGCTTTTAGGAAAAATACGGCTGTGCGGCGTCCTACACGCGCCGCAGCCAGAAAAGGTGTTTTTATGGCAAGATTTTTTGATTCGGGGAAGGGAAAGCGGCGCCTCGTCGCGGCACTCAGCATTCTCCTTTCCGCCACGCTCTCGCTGGGCATCATGTCCGCCTGCAACAAGACGGGCGGCGACGACACGGAAGAGGAGGAGAAGACTCCCTCCGCGACCGACATCCAGCTCCTCAAAAACGGGAACTTCGAGTTCTACGGCGAGATGGACGAGGAGGACCGCGACGAACGCCGCGCCTTCATCAACTCGCCGACCGACTGGTCGTTCTCTTCGGGCTCGCCCTCTTCGGATACGAGTTCGGGCATCGTCAACATCGGCGATTGGGACTACATGACCAAGCCCTCCGCCGGAGCCGAGGGTCTCGTGCCCGCGGAGCCCAACAAGGATGAGGACGGCAAGGAGACCACCTACGAACTCACCGACGCCGTCATTGAGAAGGCGACTTCCCTCTGGGAGAAAGCCAGCCTCTACGACCGCCTCAAGTTCTACAAATATTATGGAGTGAAGGACGCCGCCAAGTTCGAACTTTACGGCGACTACCGCTATTCCGTCGACTTCGAGGACGTGCAGTATCTGAGCGAGCTCAAAAATCAGGACAAGCTCGTGCATGAGGGCGCCGAAGAGGGCGAAGAGAGCATTCTCATGATCCACAACCGCCGCACCTCCGACGGCATCCGCGGCACCTCCCAGTCCTACACCTCCTCGACAACGATCACCCTCAACGCGGGCACGGCGGCGAAGGTCTCCGTCTGGGTGCGCACCTCCGAGCTCTACCACTACGCGTCCACTGCCGACGGCGAGAACGACGTCGCGGTGACGGCACGGGCGGGCGCCTACATCGGCGTCACCAACACGGTCGGCGGCACCACCCTCGACCAGATGCAGATCAAGAACATCAACACGCAGGACGAATGGCAGCATTATACGATCTATATTCGCGCCAACACGTTCGCGACGACGACCTTCCGCATCGTGCTCGGTCTCGGGCAGGGCACCTACGACAACCGCTATGAGTCCCTCGACGGCTACGCATTCTTCGACGACGTGGAGTGCGAGCTCATCACGGGGGAGGACTATGCGGCGGAAGTCACCTCCGACAAATACACCCCCGGCAAGAACCTCGCCGGACTCGACACGAAGGGGGACGACAGAAAGTTCCTCGCGACGGCGGACACCCCCGAGAACGGCAAGCCCGTGCAGAGCGGCGTGTACAACTACGCGCTCGACCTCAGCAAGGAGTTCAACCCCTACGACTTCTCCGCACAGGGAGCGGAAGACGGGTTCGCCCTCACCGAGGAGCGCTCGGGCAGCAAGACCTACACCTCCGCGACGATCGACCCCGACAATCTCGGCGACACCTCCAAGGCGGCGGGCGCTTCCGACCGCAACAACATCGCGCGGCGCGTCTCCCTCTCCGAGATCGAGAACACGACCAACGGCTACCTCAAAAAGATCTATCAGGACGACTTCAAGGATAAATTCCCCTCCTCCTTCGATCAGAACAACATCATCCTTCTCCTCTCGACGAACGGCGCGGCTTACACCGCAAAACTCAACGAGATCGAGCTTGCGCCCAAGTCGCGCTGCCTCGTCTCCTTCTTCGTGAAGACGAGCGCCATCCGCAGCGGCAAGACGGGTGCGGGCGCCATCCTCGTGGACGGCGACAACAAGAACACCATCACCCCCTTCGACTCCACCACGGTGGCGACGGTCGACATCAACACCGACAAAGAGGAACTCACCGATATTTATAAGGGTTGGGTCCAGTGCTTCTTCTTCGTAGAGAATGCGACGGAGGAGCCCAAGTCCTTCCACCTCGAGCTCACCTACGGTCCCACCGCCATCGCAGGCACCTCCAAGACCGACTACTCCGACGGCTACGCGGCATTTGCCAACTTCGAATACGCCGACCTCACCAAGACCCAGTACAGCTACGCGACGACGGGCACCTACGCCCAGAAGGTCTCCCTCACCGCCTCGGTGAAGGATGAGAGCAAGTTCGCAGACGCCGCCGCCAACGGCACCCAGCTCGACGAAGGTCTCGCGACCCCCGTCGGATACACGGGCGTGCTCGCCGGCAGCAACGTGCTCGTCGAGGGCGACACCAAGAACCCCGGCAAGGAAGAGCTTGCGACCGAGTACGGCATCTACACCGGGCTCCTCTCCTCCGACAACGCGAAGACCTACCTCTCCCTCGCAGAGGAAGAGGGCTATCCCAACGGCTGGGCGGGCGCGCTCAACTCCCTTGCAAAGGGTGCGACGGAGCCTTCCCTCTGGTGGAAGAACATCTTCGGCAACAACGGGTCGAACGCGGAAATGGCGTATCAGCCCCTCGTCATCGTCAACACGAGCGCCGAAGAGCGGCCCTCCTACGGGTTCTTTGCATCGAGCACCACCGTCTCCGCCAATGCGACGAGCCGCATCAGCCTCCGCATGAAGCTCTCCAAGGACATGCCGGCGTATGTCTACCTCGTCGACGTCTCCGATGTCAACGTCCACGACAAGCAGCTCGAGCCCAACTTCCCCGCCGTGACCTATTGGTACGACGATGAGGGCAACATCGTCAGCAAGGATCCCTCTTCCGACGGCTTCGACGAGAAGAACGACATCCTCTTCACCCTCGAAGAGAACGGGCTCTACAAGAACGCCAAGGACGAAAACGACACCAAGTACTACGCCAACCTCTCCGCTTACGGCACGCCCGACGACGAAGGCAACCTCGTCACGGGCAGCGGCACCGTCGCCTTCTACGGCAACGAGGGCAAGTTCTACGCCTACTACGACAAGAAGACGGAGACCTTCTCGCAGGAAGTCACCGACCTTCTCGGTGCCGTCCCCGAAGCGAGCAGAAGATACACCGCTCCCGCCGATCCCTCCAAGTATGCGGCTTGCATCCGTGTCTTAGGTGACGGCAGCGACGTCTGGACGACCGTCTCCTTCTACGTCGAGGCGGGCAACAAGACCAAGAACTATCGCCTCGAGATCTGGGCGGGTCAGCGCGACTATCAGAGCGCCGATGCCTCCGAAGGCCTCCCCGCAAACGGCTATGCGTTCTTCGACCGCGTCTCCACGTCGTCTGTCTCCAACTATTCCGCCCTCCGCAGCGCCGCGGCGGAAGCCATGCTCGACTACACCGACGAAGAAGGCAACTACGTCTACCGCGACAAGACGGACGAGACCAAGCTCTCCTCCGACTACGCGCTCTACTACACCTTCACCTTCTTCGACTCTCCCTCCTACCTCCGCTACGATGCGACGGTGGATGACGGCGGCGATCCTTGGGGTTCATACAAACAGTCCGACTACACCGAGGAGCTCTCGTGGCTCTACGTCGAGGACGGCGGCGACCTGCTCGGCACCGCTACCCCCACCGTGTCCATGTTCCTGAGCTACGCGCAGAACGAGAAGGAAGTCACGCCCGACGAGACGGACAGCGGTAGCGACAACAATTCCTCCTCCGGCAGCACCTCGACGAACACCGACTCCAACCTCAACGGAGCGAACTTCTGGCTCCTGCTCTCCTCCATCCTGCTCGCAGTTGCCCTCGTCTTCGCCGTGATCGCGATCTTCGTCAGAAGACTCATCAAGAAGTACGGCAAGAAGACGGTCAAGGTCAAGAGCAAAGAGAGCAAGCGCACCGCGCCCAAAGCCGAGACGCAGGGAGAAGCGCCCGTCGAGCAGCCCGCAGCGCCCGCTCCCGCCAAGAAGAAGGCAGAGCGTCCCGTCGACGAGAATGACCCCTACAACGAATGATCGTAACAACAAAAAATCGGCGGCAGCTGCCGCCGATTTTTTTCACCCCATTTGCACGGAGATCCTATGAACGCCAAAGAGAGCATCGTCCGCTTCTTCCGGTCCATCACGCCCTTTGAATATTGCCTGTGGGCGGGCGCGGTCATCGCGATCGTGCTCTCCTTCTTCCTGTGCGGGAACACCGACTACCTCAACCTCGCGGGCTCGCTGCTCGGGGCGACGGGGCTCATCTTCATCGCCAAGGGCAGCGTGATCGGGCAGATCATCTGCCTCGTCTTCTCCCTCTACTACGGGTTCGTCTCCTTTACCATTCAATATTACGGGGAGATGATCACCTACCTCGGCATGTCGGCGCCCATTGCGATCGCCGCCGTCATCTCGTGGCTGAAACACCCCTTCCGCGGCGACAGGCAGGAGGTCGAGGCGCGCTATCTGAAGCTCTGCGAATATCTCATCATCTTTGCGCTCGGCGCTGCGGTCGCCATCGCGTTTTACTTTATCTTACGCGCCCTGCACACCAATAACCTCGTCTGGAGCACCGTCTCCGTCTTTACGAGCTTTGTCGCGACCGTGCTCGCCCAGCGCAGGAGCCCCTACTATGCCCTCGGCTATGTGTGCAACGACATCGTGCTCATCGTGCTGTGGTCGCTCGCGGCTGCCGGAAACTCCGAATATATCTCCCTCGTCGTGTGTTTTTGCGTCTTTCTCGTCGAAGACGTCTACGGCTTTGTCAGTTGGATGCGTATGCGCCGCCGCCAATCTCAGAAAGAAAAGGGGTGAGGAAATGCACCTTGCCCACCCCTCGAGGGTCGCAAAACGCATTCTCGCACATCAGCCCAGTGGGCTGTGGGCGGCGTTTTGCGGTGAGTGAGCGCATTCGCCGCGCGAACGGTGACCGAGGGCAAGATTCTACTTGCCCGAGAGGGTGGCTCGCCGTTTTGCGGCGAGACGGAAGGGGTGTCGTTCCAATGATACACCCCCTACCTGTCGCGGTGGAGCCGCGACATCCTCCCCCCTCAAGTATAAGGGGGGAGGCAGGGGAAAACCGAACCTCATACCGAGGCGAAGCCGAGTGTATCTTAAAGATTCACTCACTTCGCTTGCGCTCCGTTCGGAATGAGGGCGGTGTCCCCTCCTCGGGAGGGGGCTTTTTTATGACTTCACCATACGGAGACCCTTCGGGAGGTGGTTTTTGACGACGCCGCCGACGATCTTGCCGAGCCCGAGGGGGAATTCCTCCACGCCCACGACGCACCAGCCGTCGGCAAGGCAGGAGGTCACCGTCTCGCCGCGGAGATAGTGCACGGCGTCCTCCCGCGAGAGGGAGACAAACCGCCGCACGTTCCCCTTCTCCGCCGCCATGGCAAGGGCATGGGCGGGCTTGAAGTGCTTGCCGTCCCACGCGCCGAGCTCCACGCCGAGGCGCACAATGCTGACGCCCGCAAGGTCGGGCATGCCCGCAGGCACGAGGAACATCCTGCCGTCCCCGAGGGTGTGCACCGTCCCCTTCGGGGTGGTGAAAAAGAAATCCTCTTCAAATTCCCGCAGTGCCGCCTCCGCCCGCGCGTTACGGGTCGCGACAAAGGGACGCAGCTGCCGCGTCTCCCCCTCGCGCTTGTGCAAAACGGCGCAGAAATGCCCCTCGCCGCGGACGGTGTGGGGGTAGAGCTTCTCCTCCCTTTCGAGGGTGAATGCGGGGTGGCGCCTCAAAAAATCCTCGATCTGCCACTCGTCCTCCTCCTCGGCGAAGGTGCAGGTGGAGTAGACGATGACCCCGCCGGAGGCTACCATGTCCGCGGCACGGTCCAAAATTTCCCGCTGACGCCCGGCGCAGCGGGCGACGTTGCCCTCGCTCCATTCGGGGATGGCGTTTGGCTCCTTTTTGAACATCCCCTCCCCCGAGCAGGGCGCGTCCACCAGGATCAGATCGAAAAAGGAGGGAAAGCGCGCCGTGAGGGTCTCGGCACACGCGCTCGTCACGGCGCAGTTCGCGATCCCCATGCGCTCGACGTTCTGCGAGAGGATCTTCGCCCGCGGATAATTGATCTCGTTGGCGATGAGGATCCCCTCCCCCGCCATCTGCGCGGCGATGTGCGTCGTCTTCCCGCCCGGCGCGGCGCACAGGTCGAGGACGCGTTTTTTGGGGTAGACCTCGGACATGCCCCCCACCGACATCGCCGAGGGCTCCTGCAAATAGTACAGCCCGGCGAAATGGTAGACGTCCGAGCCGGGCTTTTCTTCGGAGAGGTAGAAGGCATTTTTCTCCCACGGGACCCTTTCCCCGAGCGGGAAGGGCGCGCGCGAAGAGAATTGCTCCGCAGAGAGTTTGAGAGTGTTGACGCGCAGTCCCTTTTGGGGCGGCATCTCATAAGACGCCAAAAAGGCGGGGTACGCCTGCCCCAGCCTTTTTTGCATGCGGATGAGAAATGGTTGCGGTAATTGGGTCATACGGGCGTCCCCCGGTTCTGATCGAGCGCCTCTTTCAGGCTGTCGAGGGAGATATACGCCGCCCCGCCCGCGAGCGCGCTCTCAAAGCGGGTCCCCCCTTCGCCGCGCGCGATATAGACGTTGCACTCGCCGGGATGGGAGGTGTATCTTCCGCCCGAATTGAAGATGCAGGCGACCAGCTTCACGGACATGGGTACGTCCGTTTCAACATCTTTAGAGAAACAGAACACCTTTCCCTCGAGGGCGCCGCCCTTCTTGCGCTTGTGCATGTTTTTGTTGACGTAGCGGTAAAATTCGTCGTGCGCCTTGGCGGTCTGCACCCGCAGCTCCTCCTTCTCGCGGAAGTACTCCTTGAGCCCCGGGCTCGTGCAGTTCGTGATGCGGTAGCCCTCGATCCTGCCCCCGCGGATGCGGTAGCGGTCGATGAGCCCCTGTACGCCGATGCCCTCCCGCCGGCAGAGCGCCTCGCACACCCGCATGGTCGCATAGGCGTCGTCGACGGCGCGGTGGGGGGTGAATTCCACCCCGAGATCCTCTGCCATGGCGCCGAGCCCCACCTGCCGCGAGTAGTCGTTTTCCGTGTTCATCCACAAAAACTGCGTGTCGTGAAAGGTGAAACGGAAGGAGGGAAGTTTATACCGCTTGGTCTCGAGATTGAGATAGTTGACGTCGTTGAGGGTAGCATGTCCGAGGACGATGGCTTCGGGATCCTCCAACAGCGCCTTGATGCGCTTGTGTTCGGCGGGGAAGAAGGGGTACTTTTTGAAGTCCTCGTATTCGTAGGGGAGCACCAGCCCGTCTCCCCCCTTCCTGCCCGTCAGGTGGAATTTGCCCTTCGGATTCATCAGGATGTCTTCACGTGCGAGCACGTGGAAGTCCTCATCGGTGACGACATATCCGAAGGCGCAGATCTTGGCGACGTACTTGAAGACGCAGGCACATTCGATGTCGAAAAAAACGTACTTCACTTCTTGGGCACGATCTCCTTCTGCCCGCCCATGTAGGGACGCAACACTTCGGGAATGTACACGCTCCCGTCGGCGCGGAGATGGTTCTCGAGGAAGGCGATCAGCATGCGCGGGGGCGCGACGACCGTGTTGTTGAGGGTGTGGGCGTACTTCGTCCCCCCCTCGCCCTTGTAGCGGATGCCGAGGCGGCGCGCCTGTGCGTCGGTGAGATTGGAGCACGACCCGACTTCGAAGTACTTCTGCTGGCGGGGAGACCATGCCTCCACGTCGCAGCTCCTGTATTTGAGGTCGGCGAGGTCGCCCGAACAGCATTCGAGCTGGCGGACGGGGATCTCCATCGAGACGAACAGCTCGACGGTGTACTGCCACATCTTCTCATACCAGCTCTCGCTTTCCTCGGGCTTGCAGATGACGATCATCTCCTGCTTTTCGAACTGGTGGATGCGGTAGATGCCCCTCTCCTCGATGCCGTGCGCGCCCTTCTCCTTGCGGAAGCAGGGCGAATAGCTCGTGAGGGTGAGCGGAAGCTGCTTTTCGTCGAGGGTGGTGTTCATGAACCGCCCGATCATGGAGTGTTCGCTCGTGCCGATGAGGTAGAGGTCCTCCCCCTCGATCTTATACATCATCCCGTCCATCTCCTCAAAGCTCATGACGCCCGAGACGACGTCCGAACGGATCATGAAGGGAGGGATGACGTAGGTGAAGCCCTTGCCGATCATGAAGTCGCGGGCATAGGCGAGGACGGCGGAGTGCAGCCGTGCGATGTCCCCCGTGAGATAGTAGAAGCCCTGACCGCTCGTCCTTCTCGCGCTGTCGATGTCGATCCCCGCGAGTTTTTCGAGGATGTCAAGGTGGTAGGGAACTTCGAACTCAGGGGTCTTGGGCTCCAAGAAACGTTGGCGCTCGACGTTCTCGCTGTCGTCCTTTCCGATCGGGGTGTCCTTCGAAATGATGTTGGGGATGCGCATCATGACGGCTTTCAGCTTGCTCTCGACTTCTGCCGTCTCCGCCTCGACCGCGGCAAGGCGCTCGGCGTTTGCCGTCACCTGAGCCTTGACGGTTTCCGCCTCCTCCCTCTTCTTCTCGCGCATGAGCGCGCCGACCTGTTTGGAGAGGGTGTTGCGGGAAGCCCTGAGGGTATCCCCCTCCTGCTGCAGGGCGCGGCGGCGGCTGTCGAGGGAGAGCGCCTCGTCGACCAGCGGCAGTTTCTGGTGCTGGAATTTCTTACGGATATTTTCGCGCACGGACTCGGGGTCGGAGCGCAGGAGCGTAATATCGATCATCTTTTTTACCTCTCGGGATGATTTCTTTTTTCTAATTATACATCATCCCGCGCAAAAACGCAAGAAATTCTTCGCGCTTTTCTCACCCTCCTTGCGCGTGAATTGCTCATTGCCCGCGAAGGATACAACCACCTCATTCCGAGGGCGAAGCCCGAGTGGGTAGCTCGCCGTTTTGCGGCGAAACGGAAGGGGTGTCGTTCCAATGATACACCCCCTACCTGTCGCGGTGGAGCCGCGACATCCTCCCCCCTCTGGTAAAAGGGGGGGAGGCGACACCCCCTCACCGCCCAATGGCGGAGCTCCCCCAATGGTGGAGCCAAGGGGCAGACTTCCCGTTATGTCCCACCACCTTTTGCAATCCCTTGACAGCGCACGCCCCGCGTGGTATAATGGGAGCCACAAACGTGAAGGAGCAAACCATGGAACCGGGATCCGATCAAGAACAAAACGGCGGCCGTACCTCCCCCGAACGGGAGAAGTCGTTCTCGTCGCGCGTCCTCTCCAATTTTACAAAGGAATCGAAGGCTCCTGCCGACAGAAAGCTCATCAAGCGCTTCCGCCATGCGAAGAAGATCCCCTCCTCCGACGAGGTGGTCCGCTACACGCCCGCCCTCGACGCGGGGCTCACGCAGGAGCAGGTGGACGAGCGCATGAAGCTCTTCCTCTTCAACGACGTCAATAAGACCTATTCCAAGACGTACGCGAGCATCTTCTTCGGCAATATCTTTACCTTCTTCAACCTGCTTTGCGTGCTCGTCGCGCTCGCGCTCATCTATGCGGGCGCGCCCATCACCCAATTCCTCTTTGCCGCCATCTTCGCTGTCAATTTGCTCATCGGCATCGTGCAGGAACTCATCGCCAAGCGGCAGATCGACAAGCTCGCCGTGCTCATCTCCTCCTCCGTCAAGGTCATGCGCGGGGGAAGCAAGGTCGAGATCCCCGTCAAGCAGATCGTCCTCGACGACGTCATTCTGCTCGAAACGGGGCAGCAAGTCCCCGCGGACTGCATCCTCGCGGACGGCAATGTCGAGGTCAACGAATCCCTCCTCACGGGGGAGGCGGAACCCGTCAAAAAACAGAAGGGCGACATGCTGTATGCGGGCTCCTTCATCGCGAGCGGGAACTGCCGCGTACGCGCGGAAAAGGTGGGCGGCGCCACCTATCTCTATTCCCTCACCTCCAAGGCGAAAAAGTACCGCAAGCCGCAGTCGGAGATCATGAACTCCATCCGCCTGTTCATCCGCGTCATCGGCGGGCTCATCCTCGTCATCAGCGTCCTCATGGCGTGGAGGAATTGGGAAGCCATCACCGCGGACATGGTAGCCTCCGGCGGCATCGACAGCTGGAAACGCATCTCCCAGACCATCCAGCTCACCTGCGCCGTCATCGTCGGCATGATCCCCTCGGGGCTCCTCCTTCTGACCTCCCTCGCCATCGAAGTCGGGCGGGAGCGGCTCGCGAGGAAGCACACCCTCGTGCAGGATTCCTCCTCTCTCGAAATGCTCGCGCGCGTCAACGTGCTCTGTCTTGACAAGACGGGCACCCTCACCGACGGGCGCATGACGGTGAACGACTGCATGCTGCTCGGCGGCTTCGAAGACCACTCCCTCGACGAGATCATGAGCTCCCTTCTCGCGGCAACGGGAGACAATAACCAGACGGCGATCGCCCTCGGGGAGCGGTTCGGGCACAGCGGTCCGCTCAGAGCGGTCACTGTCCTCCCCTTCTCCTCCAAGACCAAGCTCTCCGCGGCGACCTTTGCGGATGCGGGCACCTATGTGCTCGGCGCGCCCGAGTTCGTGCTGCGCCCCGTCCCCCTCCGCATCGAGAAGATCGTCCGCCAATACGCACAGACGGGGCTGCGGGTGCTCGTCCTCGCCTATTCCTCCGCCCCCATCTCGGAGCAGCGCATCCCGAGCAACCTGCGCGCCGTCGCCGTCATCACCCTTGCCGACAACGTGCGCGAGGACGCCATCCCCACCGTCAAGTGGTTCCGCGAAAACGACGTCGACATCAAGATCATCTCGGGCGACAACCCCATGACCGTGTCCGAGGTCGCGCGGCGGGTGGGCGTGCGCCATGCCGATAAATTCATCTCCCTCGAAGGGCTCACCGATCTCGAAGTGGAGAACGTCGCGACCGAATACACCGTCTTCGGCAGGGTCACCCCCGAGCAGAAGGCGATCCTCATCAAGACTATCAAGAAGCAGGGCAACACCGTCGCCATGACGGGGGACGGCGTCAACGACATCCTTGCCCTCAAGGAGGCGGACTTCGCGATCTCCGTCGCTTCGGGTGCGGAGGCGGCGAGAAACGTCTCCCACCTCGTCCTCATGGACAACAACTTCGGCAATCTGCCCACCGTCGTCTACGAGGGCAGACGGGTGATCAACAACA
>CANQNB010000015.1 GCA_947625065.1 uncultured Clostridia bacterium
CCGCCCCCGCAGCCCCCGCAGAGACGGAGCAGCCGGAAGGCAAAAAGAAGAAGCGCGGGCTCTTCGGGAGAAAATAAGGCTCTCCCCGACATCATGCTAAGAAGGCGGAAACCGCGCGCAGCGGCTGCCGCATCCGATGAGTACACAACATGAAACTTGAAAAACTGAATGACAACTTCTTCAGCAGACTGGAGACGCTGTCATTGAATTTAAGATCCAACCTCGCGGGATATTTCGGGGGCAAGCACCTCGTCAGGACGTACGGTCAGACGGTGGAGTTCGCCGATTTCCGCGAGTATCAGTTGGGAGACGACATCCGCAGGATCGACTGGAACCTTTTCAGCCGTTTTGAGAAGTACTATCTCCGCCTGTTTACCGACGAGAGGCAGATGCACGTGCAGATCTTTCTCGACTGTTCCGCTTCGATGGGGCTCGACTGCCCCGCGAAGGGGGAGTATGCCGTGATGGCTGCCGCCGCGCTCGGTTTTCTCGCCGTGCAGAACATGGATAAGCTCTCCTTCCACTTCATGAAGGAGGGGGGCGCGGAGAATCCCTTCGGCACGATCGTGGGGAAGAATTCCTTTTTCAGGGCGATGGGCTCCTTCTCCGATCTCGACTTCGACGGGGACGTCGACATCGAGAAGTGCGTGACGGGCTGCCCCAATGTGACGGAGAACAACGGGCTCTCCGTGATCATTTCCGACCTCTGCACAGACTATGACTGGAAGAAGGCGGTCGATTTTTTGTGCTATAAAAAGCGGCAGGTGCTCGTCATCCAGGTGCTCACGCCCGAGGAGATCGATCCTCTCTACGACGGCAGGGTGCATCTGATGGACTCCGAAGCCCCCGACATCTCGGACGGGAAGAACATGAAACTGCGCATCACCCGTGCGATGCAGGAGGCTTACCGCGAAGCGCTCAAAGACTTCATCGAGGATGCAAAACAATTTTGCAGAAAGAGGGAGGCGGGATTTTTGTCCGTATCGACGGATGCGCCCATCGAGCGGGTGCTCTTCGGCGAGCTCCTGAAGGCAGGTGTGATGTCATGAGTTTTGAATTTTTGCTTCCGCTCGGGCTGTTGGGGCTGCTCAGCATCCTGGCGCTCATCATTATCTACATCATCCGCCCCAACTACCTCGTGCACCATATCCCTTCCACCTATGTGTGGAAGCTCAGCCTCAGATACAGGAGGCGCCGTCTCCCCACGAGCAAACTGAGGAATATCCTGCTCTTCATTTTGCAGGTGCTCATCCTCACCGCCATTGCGGGCATCCTTGCACAGCCCGCCCTCGTGAAGCACAACGCCTCCGACCGCGACGACGTCATCGCCATCATCGACTCCTCGGCGAGCATGTATGCCGAGACGAACGGCGAGACCCGCTTTGTGCGCGCCGTCGACGGCGTCATCGATCTTGCGACCGAGACCTTCGCCAAGGGCGGCATGATGTCCGTGATCGTGGCGGACGACGCCCCCGAGGACTACTTGGGCTGCCGTGTGGCGCCCGCGGCGAGCGCACAGTTGCTCGCACAGCTCAGGGCGCTCCACGACGACAGGCAGGCATGTTACTACGGCGATTCGGACATCGACGCCGCGATGAAACTGACCGAGAAGGTGCTCGACGCCAATCCCGCCGCAAAGATCTATCTCTACACCGATGAGATCTACGACGAGACGTATGCGGAGCAGCTCGAGGAGCGGCAGAACATCTTCATCAGGACGGTCAACGACGCGGGCGAATGGAACGGCGCCATCCTCAGCGCTTCGACGGAGATCGTGGATACCTACTGCGAACTCACCGTGGAGATCGCCTCCTACCACAAGACGGGCTCACTCGACCTCTATGTGGAGGTCACGGGACCGGACGTCTCGGAGCTCACCCCCGACAAAAAGCCCATCGTCATTCTGATGCCCGTCTTCTGCGAGCAGGACACGGTCAAGAAGATCGTCTTCCGCTATGATGAGGGGGACGGCGACGGCGGCATGAAGGACGAACCCAATGTCACCTACTATCCGCTGGGCGTCGGGGAACGTTTCCAGACCTATAAATCCATCAGTATCTCCCTGAGAACGAACGGCGATGCGCTCAGCGCGGACGACAACTACTATCTCTATGGGGGCACCCTTCCCGTTCTGAAGGTGCAGTACGCAAGCTCGCTGCACATCCCCGCAAGCGGCAGCGACAAGGACAACCCCGGTCCCAATCCCTTTGTCAACGGCGCCCTCGGCATGGTGAAGAATGCCTTCTCCCGTCTGCAACGCTACGATGTGCAGATCACCGAGGTCCAGCAGGGCAAGGAACCCGCACTCACGGGCTTCGATTTCTATGTGTTCGAACACGACATGCCCGACGTGCTCCCGAGCGACGGCGTCGTCTTTCTGCTCGATCCCAACGTCGGCTGGGCGGGGGCGGGGCTGAGCGTGATCTCCGTCAACGACTTCAACAAGACGCTCACGTCGTGCATGGCGAACGTGGACAACGAGGACCACTTTGTGATGAATGACCCGAACGGGTTCCGGCTCGTCCCCGACAGGATCGGGGTCTCGAGCTACAAAGTGCTCACCTGCGATCCCTCTTACGACATCCTCATGACGTGCGATTCCGATCCCGTGCTCGCGGTGCGCAAGGACGAGAAGAACCAAGTGGCGGTGCTCTCGTTCAGCGTCCACAATTCGACCCTTCCCCGCGAGATCGAGATGGGCGCGCTGTTCTTCAACATCTTTGACTACTACTTCCCCGGCATCGTTTCCGGGTTCTCTGCGGACGTAGGGGGGAGCGTGGAAGTCAATGCCCGCGGCGAGACCCTCTCCGCGACCGGTCCCGCGGGATTTTCCGAGGAGTTCACGCAATTCCCCGCCGCCGTGCCCTTCACCCTTCCCGGGACGTATACCTTTACGGGCACGACGTGGTACGATAAGGAACTCACCGCGCAGGTGTATGTCAAGATGCCCGCGGCGGAGAGCGATATTTTCAAAACGATCGATTCCCTCGCCGAGCCCGAACGGAAGGCGGCTGGGGACGATCTCGCCACCAATCTCATCATCTATCTTGCGGCGGCGCTCGTCGCGCTGGCATTTGCGGAGTGGTGGCTCCACACGCATGAAGGGAGGTAAGGAGCGATGAGTCAATTCCGCATTGTATTTGCCTACCCGTGGTCGGGCTGGCTGCTTCTGCTGCTCATCCCCGCGATCGCCGTGCCCCTCATTCTTCACTTTCGGGTGGCGAAGAGATACCGCCGCACGCGCTACCGCATCATCTCCCTCGTGCTGCACCTCGCCGTCATGGTCCTCTCCGTGTGCGCCCTCTCGGGAATGATCTTCGACTACCGCGTGAACAATCCCGACAACGAGATCCTTCTCCTCGTCGATGTCTCCGATACGGAACAGCCGTCGCAGGAGAGGCGGGACGAATTCGTGCAAGCCATTCTCGAAGACTGCGGCTACGACGGGATCAGAACGGGGATCGTCACCTTCGGGTTCGACCAGGTGTATGCCGTTCCCTTCAGCTATGACACCTCGGGCATGTACCAGGCATATCTGAACGCAGAGCTTCCCGACACGAGCGCGACGGACATCGCCGCCGCCCTCAACTACACGGCGTCCCTCTTCTCGGGAAGGGGCACCTCCAAGATCGTGCTCATCACCGACGGCAAGGAGACGGACGAACGGGCTTCGGCTGTCATCGGCACCATCGCCGCCCGCGGCGTGCGCGTGGACGCCGTCTGCGTCTCCTCCGAGTATGACGACACCGTGCAGGTCGTGGATGTCGCCCTTCCCGAGTACCACGTCAACGTGGGGGAGGAGTGCACCATCGGCGTCTCGCTCAGGAGCAAAGCCGCCACCAAAAACACCGTCGTCGAACTGTACGACAACGACGTTCTGAACGAGGAGACGGCATCCCAAACCCTCGACCTCTCGCAGGGGAGCCAGCTCGTCAACTTCCGCTGCACCTTCGAGACGCAGGGGCTGCACGAGCTCAAAGTGCGCATCCGCCAGCAGGGGGACCGGCTCGAGGACAACGACGAATACTTCGCCTATCTCTACCTCGAAGTCTACAACAAGGTGCTCATCCTCGAGCGCTTCGAGGGGGAATCGGAGCAGCTCGTCTCCCTCCTCACCACCAACGGCGCGGAGTACGAGGTCGACGTCAAGAACCTCGTCGCGAGCAGCGACATCCCCACGACCATCGACGAACTCAGAAGGTACGATCAGGTCATCCTCAACAACGTCTCCAATGCCGACCTTCAACTGCACGAAGGGCTCGACAGGCTCCTGAACACCTACGTCAACGAGTACGGCGGAGGTCTGCTCACGGTGGGCGGGAGCGAGGCGGACGACCCCGACACGGCGCACGCGTACGACCGCGACGACATGGGCGGCTCCATCTACCAGCAGATGCTCCCCGTGCAGGCGGTCGAGTACACCCCGCCGGTCGGCGTCATCTTCATCCTCGACACCTCGAGCTCCATGGATTCCAACACGGGATTCGGGGTCTCCAAGCGCACGGCATCCAAGGAGGGTCTCATCGACCTCGTGCGCAACGAGGTGCTCAGCGACAGGGACTACTTCGGTCTCATGACCCTCGATACGACGTACAGCGTGGTGCTACCCCTCACGAGATTCACCCAGCAGGACGTCATCATCAACGCCATCAACAGCGTCAACAGCACGGGCGGCACCCTCTATTCGCAAGCCATCGCGCGTGCGCGGCAGCTTCTCTTCGAACTCAAGGAGGTGGAGCGCCGCCACATCGTCATCATCACCGACGGCGAGCCCTCGGGCAGCGACAAGAACTCCTACCTCGACGAGGCGAGGAACTGCTGGAACACCAACGGGACGACGGTCTCCGTGATCGGGTTTTTCAGCAAGGGAAGCGGACCGTACCTCGCCATGGAACAGTTGACCGATCCCGACCACGGGAACGGCGAAGTGTATGCGACGAGCGGCAGGCTCAGCGACGTCGCGGGCAAGATCCAAAATGACCTTGCCGTACAGGTTCTGCAGGAGGTCGAGCCCAAGCCCTTCTACCCCGTCATCAGCAATTCGCACTCCAACGTCTTCCGCGGCGTCGAATACGGCACCGAGAGCGACAGGGACGCGATGCGCGTCCAGCTCGGCGGTTTCTACGGCGTCAAGGTGCGCAGCAGCGACTATCTTCTCCTCGAAGGGGAGTACGGCGTCCCCGTCTATGCGCAGTGGAAGTACGGCGCGGGGAGCGTGGGCTCCTTCATGTGCGACCTCAGCGGGCGATGGTCCGCGGACTTCCTGCACGATGACAATGGGCGCAAGTTCCTCCTCAATCTGGTGGGCGGACTGATGCCCACGGAGAACATCCACCCGCGGGACATTACCTATACCCTCGCGGAGGAGAACTACATCAACCGCCTCAGCGTGGATGCCAAGCTCGGGGAGGGGGAGACGGTGCGGGCGACGATCACGCCCGTCGATGGCGGCGAGCCTCTCTCTTTGAACACGGCGCCGTCGTCGCAGGACAAATCGCTTTACGTCACCGAGTACCTCACGAAGGAGAACGGCTACGCAAGCTGTACCTTCGTGCTCAAACAGAGCGGGACCTACCGCATCGTCATTGAAAAATGCGCGGCGGACGGCACCGTCGTCGAGACCCTCGAGACCTACAAGTCCTTCTCCTTCTCCAAGGAATACGACCTGTTCGCCGAGGCGGAGGATGCTCCCGCGCGCGATGCGCTCTCCTCCCTTGCGGCGAGCGGGGGCGGCAAGCTCATCGAGGAGATCGAGGACCGCTTCGACATCTTCGAGGGCATCGAAGTCACCCTCGGGCGGCAATTCGACCCCACCATGCTCTTCATGATCACGGCGATGGTGCTCTTCCTGCTCGATATTGTCGTCAGAAAGTTCAAGTTCAAATGGCCCCACGAGCTCTATCGCGAATACAAGGCAAAGAAGACGCGCGGATGAGACACGTCCCCTGCAAGGAGGAATTTATGAAAAAATTCAATACGTCGCTTGCTCTCATCGTCGCGCTGCTTTTGGCGTTCACGCTCACGGCGTGCTCGGACGCAGAGCTCAAAAAGCCCGCGGGCATCTCCATCGACGAGAACAACGTACTCTCGTGGGAAGAAGTGGAGGGCGCGCGCAGCTACACCGTGAGCATCCTCGATCTGCAGACGGGGACGGAGACGCTCGAGACCACGCGCAGGACGTCGTTCACCCTCTCCCTCGAAAACGGCGATTACGAGATCAAGGTGATGGCGACGGGCGGCAGCCAGAACAGCCTCCGCTCGGAATGGTCGGACGTCCAGAACTTCCACAATGACGAGACGGGGCTCATCTATACCCTCATCAACGGGGACACGGAGTATGCCATCTCGCAGGTGGGCAAGGCGAAGGGGACGGTGGAGATCGAAGATGTCTACCGCGGAAAGCCCGTCACCGCCATCCTCGATGCGGCGTTCCGCGCCTCGGGGAACATCGAAAACCTCATCGTGGGCGCCAATGTGCGCACCGTGGGGGAAAACGCTTTCTACCAGTGCCCGCGCCTCCAATCGGTCGTGCTCCCCGACAGCGTCCTCTCCATCGGCGAGAGCGCCTTTCAGGGGTGCAGCAGCCTCACATCCGTCCGCCTTCCTGCCCATCTGCAGGCGATCGCGCCCACGACCTTTGCCTATTGCAGGGCGCTTCAGTCCATCGAATTCGGCGGAGAGCTCCTCTCCATCGGCGACACGGCGTTCTATTCGTGCACGGGGCTCTCCTCCCTCGAATTCCCCGATTCGCTGCAGACCATCGGCTCGGACGCCTTTTCCGCCTCCTCCACGTCGGAGGATGCGCTCACCTCGGTGTCCTTCGGCAGGGGGCTCTCTTCGCTCGGGGAAAACGCCTTCTCCAACCGCAAAAATCTCCAGAAGGCGACCTTTGCCGAGACGGAGGACCTCTCCATCGGCGTCAGAGCCTTCTCGGGCTGTGAAGCGCTCAAAGAAGTGGGGCTCGCAGAGGGGCTCACTTCCATCGGCAACTATGCCTTTTCGGGCTGTGAAGCGCTCAAAGAGGTGACCGTCCCCGCCTCCGTCACTGCGATCGGGCGGGACGTCTTCCTTGGCACTGCGCTCTATGAGGAGCAGACCGCGGACGGCACCAACGGCGGATTCGTCTATGCGGGGGATTGGCTCGTGGGCGCCACGACGGAGAGCAAATCGGTCACCGACCTCACGGCGGCGGACTTCAAAGAGGGCACCGTCGGCATCGCCTCGAGGGTCTTCCAGTCCTGCCCCGAACTCGGCACGGTCAGGCTCCCCGTGAGCCTGAAATATGTGGGCACCTATGCTTTTGCAAATTCCCCCAAGCTCCGCAGTCTGATCACCGACGAGGGGAGCGCGCTCGAGGAGATCGGCAGCTACGCCTTCTATAATTGCAGCACGCTCAGCAATATCGTCTTCCAGAGAAGGGGCTTGAAGCGCATCGGCGACGGCGCCTTTGCAAGCTGTCTCAGCGTGAGCAACAACCGCGACAACGTCTATCTTCTCGTCCCCGAGACGGTGGAGAGCATCGGGCAGCGCGCCTATTACGGCACCGCGCTCTGGAACTCTCCCACGGAGGAGGGGCTCATCTATGCGGGGAACTGGGTCGTGGGATATGCGAACATCACACAGAGCGAAGTCGCGCTCTCCGAGAGCGTCGAGGGGATCGCAGACGCCGCGTTCGCAAACTGCGAGATCATCACGGGCGTGCAGAACCTCAACCGCGTCAGCCATCTCGGCGTCGCCGCCTTCTCGGGCTGCACCTCTCTCACCTCCGTCTCCCTCAGCCGCAATTTGGAGACGATCGGCGCGCAGACCTTCTTCGGCTGTACCTCCCTGATCTCGCTGGGGACCACCCTCCCCCGTGCGCTCAGTGAAGTGGGCGCCCTCGCCTTTGCGGGGTGCTCGGCGCTCACCTCCCTCAACTTCTCCGTCACCTCTCTTGCGACCCTCGATGTCGGCGCCTTCTGGGGGTGCAGCAGCCTCAGCGAACTCACCTTTGGCGAAGGGCTCGAGACGGTGGGGGCTTACGCCTTCTGCCAATGCATCGCCCTGCCCTCCGTCGCGCTGCCCGCCTCCGTCACCTATATCGGGGAGCGTGCGTTCAGCAACTGCGATGCGCTCGCCGAACTGAGCCTCGGCAGTACGGAGACCATCGGCGCCCTCGCGTTCAGCAAGTGCGTCTCTCTGAAGGAGCTCACCCTCCCCGCCACCGTGAAGGAGGTGGGGGATTACGCCTTCTTCTGCGCGGGGATCGAGAAGATCAACTTCTCGGAGGGGCTCGAAAGGATCGGGACATGCGCGTTTTTCAGGCTCGAAGGATTGACCTCCCTCTCGCTGCCCGCAAGCCTTGGCTACATCGGCGAAAATGCCTTCCGCGACTGTGTACAGCTCGGCTCCGTGGTCATGCGCGGGGAGATCGGCTACATCGGACCGCACGCATTCTATAAATGTTTCAATATGACGGTCTATTCCGCCGCACCCATGACCTCTTCCGTGGCATGGGACGCCCTGTGGAATTCCTCCTACCGCCCCGTCTTCTGGGGCTGCACGCTGGATGAAGAGGGGAACGTCCTCAGCGTCACGGCGGGGCAGGTATCCAATCCCTATGCGCGCTTCGGGGCTGTCGCGCCCCACAGGGAGGGCTTCACGTTCGAAGGCTGGGCGACCGCCGCGGACG
This sequence comes from uncultured Clostridia bacterium, assembly GCA_947625065.1. GTDB lineage: Bacteria > Bacillota > Clostridia > Christensenellales > Borkfalkiaceae > Gallimonas. The sequence continues at coordinate 8,672 of CANQNB010000015.1, forward strand.
GGGAAGCGCAATACGACGCGCAGAGCTGGAGGGATGCCGCGGAGGGCACCGTGCTCTATGCTCTCTATACCGGGCAACCGGAAGATCAGTAAAGTTCCAAAGGAGGATCGGTTATGAAAAAGATGAGAAAGGGTCTTGCCCTGCTCCTGATGACGGCGCTTGCCGCCCTGTGCCTTGCCATCGCGGCATGCGCGGGGGGCATCACCTTCAAATTTGTGACGAACGGCGGCGACCCGCTCGCAAGCGAGTCCGTGGTCAAGGGCGAAGAGTTCACCCTCCCCGTTCCCGAGCGCGAAGGATACAGCTTCGAGGGATGGTACGATAACGCAGATCTCTCGGGGGATCCCGTTGCGGAGACGCAGACGGTCGAAAAGAGCCGCACGTTCTACGCCAAGTGGGAGAAGATGTACCTTGTCACCTTTGATGTCGCGGGCGGCTCCATCTCCGCGGGCTCCCTCTATCTGAAGAAGGGGACCAATCTGAACACGGCGATCAAAGAGTATGTCCCCGAAAAGGAGGATTTCCTGTTCGGGGAATGGCTCTACAACGGCAGTGCGCTCAAAGCATCGGATGTGATGCCCGAGGAGGACATCACGCTCACGGCGCATTATAAAGTCAGCTATACCGTCGAGCGCCATCTCCAGAGCCTCGACGATCCCGCCGTCTACGAGGCGGGAGAGAGCTACACGGGCTATGCGTATGCGGGCAGTTCCCTCTTTGAGCCCGACGCCGGAGAGGTCGCGCCCGAGGGATTTGTCGCTGCCTCGCATGAGGGGGAAGTCACCCAAAAGGCGCTCAGCGAGAACCCCGCCGAGAATACTTTCAAGATGTATTTCGACCGCAAAGAGGTGCGCGTCCTCCTCTCCGCCAACTACCCCGACGGGAGCGAAGAGACGGCGGAGATCACGGGCAGGTACGGCGCGAAGGTCCTCCTCCCCGAGAGCGGCTTCTATGCGAGAGGCTACTGCCTGACGGGGTGGAGCACGAGCCTTTCGGGCACCGCCGAGGGCGAGGAGCCCATCCCCTCCAACTACCTGAAGACCTTCCTCTTCGGCGGAGAGGACGAGGAACTCTTCTACTTCGAGCTCAAAGAGGAGACCCTCCTCTACGGCATCTGGACGAAGGGCTACATCGATAACTTCGAGAGCACCGACTACATCTATCGCATCCCCACGGAGGAGGGCGAAGAGGTCTATCTCGAACGCGCGGGCATCTTCTTCAAAGGGGAATACGATGCGCCGGTCAACGGCTTCCTCTTCCGCTACGGCGGCGCCGACGGCAAGGTCATTTTAGAGGGGAACTTCAACGACGAGAACGGCACCTTTGTCTACTATGTGCAATCGCGTCAGCGCAACCTCTCGCGCTATGTGATGGGGACGGGGCTGGATGCCGATACCGTGCTCATCCTCGACGAATACAACAACCTCTCCTATGTGCGCAACGAAGACAACGGAGAGGGCGGCAAGACGGTCGTCGCCAAATCGGACGGGACGTATACCTACCTCGGGGGCGTGGAGTACGAGGCGACGTTCACGAGCGGCGAGCTTGAGGGCACCTCCTTCGTGTTCATGCAGGGGACTGCCACCGTCAACAATGTGGAAACGCCCGTCTTCAGCGTCCGTGACGACGCCTCCTATTCGATGGGCACCCTCGCCTATGCGGGGATGTACCGTGGCGCACCCTTGGTCTATCCGAACGACCTCAATGCGCTCAGATTCAACGGCTACGGCGTCGCGGCGATGAACCTTGGGACTTCCACCGCGAATTACTACTACCGCTTCGAGAGTGAGACCACCTTCAACCTCTACGACACGAGCACGGGCAGCCTTCTCGACACCTGCATGATCGTGTCCGTCGATGGGCAGAGGGCATATTCGAGCTACAATTCGTCCTTCGACAACACCTTCACCTCGGGCACGGAGAAGCTCACGCTCGACGGTCTCTACAACGCCACCTACACGGGCGCTGTCTCCGTCAAGGGCTACTACACGTACACGGCGTCGGCGTTCGGCGGATATATCGTCACTATGACCGTCCCCAACTCCACGGACAGGTACATCTTCCACGTCTATGCGACGCAGGAGCCGGTGGACAATCAGGTCGTCGTCGAGTACCGTTTCGACAGAAAGGCGCTCGGCTACGGCGAATATTACTACAAGGATGACGCGGAGGGGGTCTACTTCCACTATGCGCCCCTCATCGTGCTCAACAGCAGCGTGGAAGGGGATTTCGCCCTCTACGGCATCGATCCCGCCAGCTTCACTACCCGCGTCTTCGTGAAGGTCGCCACGGGCACCTACGCGGAGGAGGAGAACGGAAGGTTCCGCGCCACCATCGCGCAGTACGTTGAGGGTGCCGCCTACCTCGAAACGCCCATCGACATCACCAACCTCGAGGAGATCGTCTTCGACACCGCCTACGTCAGCAGGTCGAACGGAGGCACCAGCCCCATCGCATACTGGTATTCCGTCAAATATAAGGAGGCGGAAGAGGAGAGCTTCGACGTCGTCTATACCGAACAGGACGGCGAGTCGAGCCTCCACTCCACCCTTTCCCTGATCGCCGGGTTTGCCATCCTCTCGTTTGAAGCGGACGGCGAAGAGGTGCGGCTCATGGGCTCCTATGTGCGGAGCGAGAACATCCTCGTGCTCGTCACTTCCTCGGGCAGTCTCGCCCTCGAAATGAACGACGAGGAGAAGAGCTACTTCATTCTCAGCTCGATGATGGGCACCATGTACGCCATGGGGGAGGACGGCGTCGAGACCCGCAACGAATTTTTCGACTTCGACGGCAGGAACGGCGCGGTCTACACCGTCGTCACGCCCGCCGAGGCGGAGGGCGGAGACGCCACCCTCACGAGCTACGAGGGCACCTTCGAGGATACGGGCAGGCAGACCTTCGCGGGGGAACGCATCTATCACTTCACGGGGACGTTGAACGGGGATGCGGACGCTCAGACGATGGAGTTTGACTTCCTTGTCCTCACCGTCAATAACACGAGGCTGTTTGCAAAGCACAACGAGGCGTACGAGGGCGAATACCTCGGCTCGGGCGCAGAAGGCGGCACGCTGACCCTTGATGGGTACGGTTACAGGGCGCGCCTCACCGTCGGCGGCAACCGCATCGACGGCTACTACTATCTCCGCGATAAAGAGGAGAACGTCATCTGCTTCATCGCGAGCGGTGCGATGTTCTTCTTCGACGTCACCGTAGACAAGACCTTCACGCAGCGCGGGAACGAGTTCGCCTCCTACTTCCTCATGCGCAACCAGGGCATCGGGGACGAGTCCCTCCACCTCGACGGTCACGGCAACTTCACCGTCACCAGGCTCTCGGACGGGGAGGAACTGTACGGCGGCACCTATACCTATGAGACGTCGGGCAGCACGGCGCTGTTCACCCTCGTCTATCTGGAGGGGGCGCAGCAGCACACCATCCGCGGGATCCTGAGCTCGATCACCCTCGAAACCTGTTCCGGCTCCGTCAGCTACAACACCTTCGTCGTCTATGACGAGGACATCGTCACCCTCCTCGTTGACGAAGCGCAGCTCGCCGTGCTCGTGCTCGACGGCTTCGGCAACGCCCTCCGCTACAACAACCTCGGCATGCCCGAGCTCGGTCAGTATGTGGTCATCAACGAGTTCCTGCTCTACTATGTGAACAGCGCGGGGTCGGATGCCTGCATCTACACCTACGACCTTGAAGAGGGCACCGCCGTTCCGAGCGACTTCACCCCCCGCAGCTACTTCACCAAAGATCTCGACGCGATGGTCTTCTACAACTACGGCTTCATGATCTACGGTGGGGAGACCCAGTACTACTACAACATCAAGGACCAGAAGGTCTATCTCTACCACCGCGATGAAGACGACCCCAAGGCAAACAAATACGGCTTTGTCGAAGAGGAGTTCGGCGCCTTCGGCTCGTCGGTCACGTGGAAGGACAAGACCTATTACCTCACCAACGGCTATCGGCTCACCTTCGCGCGCGACGGCGAAAACAAGGACGCCTATCCCCTCACGATGAGCGACGGCACCAAGATGTCGCTCGAAGAGCTCGCCTTCACGCCCACGGGCGCGACCGAGTTCAGAGTTCAGGGGAGCGTTGTCCTCAACGGACAGGGCAGGGCATGCTATATCGAGCGCACGCAGGACGAAGAGGGGAACCTGACGATGACCCTCACCGTGAGCTCCTACCGCTTCGGGCTCAGTCTCGAGTACGAAGGCGAGACGGAGAGCGGCGTCCCCAACAACACCTACACCCTGAGCTCGATGCAGTTCTATGAGCAGCTCCCGTCCTCTGTCTACCTTTATAATGTCTTCCTCTATGCGATGCAGGGGCTCGCGCAGCCGCAGAATGTGTTCGGCGTCATCACGATCGCAGACACCTACGACGAAGCGGGCGACGTGGTCTCCCACAGGGCGTCGGGCGAGTTTGCAGCCTACTCCGGGCTCACCGATTCGGCGGGCGAGCTCATCTCCTTCACGGATACCGAATACACGCTGGAGGGCGGGCTCTACACCGTCGAGGTCAAGGGCAGCGACAGCGCGACCTATCGCCTCCACTTCACCGTCGACGGCACGTTCACGAGCATCTTCGGTCTCTACAGCTACAACGTCTTCGCCTTCACCCGCGCAGAGACCCTGACAGACGGCGAGTATGAGATGGAGGTCGAGCGCGTGATCGCCACAGACGACGACAGGGTCAACGTCGGAGGCGTCTATGACGTCAAACTCAAGAAGAACGGCGAGGCGATCGAGGCGACCGAAGCGTACTTCAACAGCGACGATCTCGTCATCACCCACATCGTCCGCACCTACGACGGGCAGGGGCTCAGAACGGGCGCGACCTACTATGTGATCAAGCTCACGGAGAAGACGACCGAGGGCGCGGAGGAAGTGCTCGAAGTGCCCTTCCTGAGCGGCGCGACCGTGACAGAGAAACAGGTGTCCACCGTGAACGGCGTGGAGACGAACACCTACGCGGACTACACGACCGATGCAGACGGCAAGGTGACCGTCGAGATGGTCGTCTTCCAGGGAGCCGCATACTTCGCCGAGTCGACGGAGGATCGGGACGGCGTGCTGCACGTGACGACGAAGTCGGGGCGGCACTTCACGGTCAACTTGGAGGACCGCAGCATCGCGCTCGTCACGGACACGGACGAGGAAGCCGAGTAACGAAATCCGATCGAAAAAAGGACCGCACGGACGATCGTCCGTGCGGTCCTTTTTCGCTGAAAACTTCTTTCCAAAAACCATGCCCCTTTCGCATTCGGACGCGAGAGGGGCATACCATGTCTTGAATGGGGGCTTCAAAACCGCTTATTTGTCGAAGTTGACGATGGTGGCGAAGTCGGCTGCCTTGAGGGAGGCGCCGCCGATGAGCCCGCCGTCGATCTCGGGCTGCGCCATGAGCCCCTTGCAGTTTTTGGCGTTCATCGAGCCACCGTACTGGATGCGCATTCTGCCCACCTTTTTGCCCGCGTACACCCTCTTCATGCGCTTGCGGATGTAGCCGATCGTCTCGTTTGCCTGCTCGTCGGTCGCCGTCCTTCCCGTGCCGATCGCCCAGATGGGCTCGTAGGCGATGACGATCTTCGAGAAGTCCTCAACGCCCTGAAAGTCAAGCCCGATCTGCCTGTCGAGCACCTTTTCGGTGAGCCCGCCTTCGCGCTCTTCGAGGCTCTCGCCGATGCAGACGATGGGGGTAAGCCCCGCGGCAAGCGCCGCAAGGGTACGCTTGTTCACTGTTTCATCCGTCTCGCCGAAGTACTGTCTGCGCTCGCTGTGCCCGATGATGACGTATTGTACGCCGTACTCCTTGAGCATGTTCGCGGAGATCTCCCCCGTATAGGCGCCCTTTTCGGCGAAATGCACGTTCTGCGCGCCGAGGCGGATCTTGGAGCCGTAGATCGCCTTCTTCACGACGGGGATGTCGATCGCGGGGACGCAGACGACGACGTCGCAATTCGCGTCCTTCACGAGCGGTTTGAGCTGTTTGACGAGCTCGACCGCCTCGCTCGCGGTGTTGTTCATTTTCCAGTTACCGGCAATAATGGGTCTTCTCATAATGATACCTCTTTGTGATGTTTTTCTGATGCCGAGGGGCTTTGTTCTGCCATTTTTCGGGAGGCAGACATAAAACGGGCATACCATGTCCGGGAATGGCGCGGAAAACGGGCGGACTGACTGCCCGCCCGTGTCCGATCATTCTTCATCGGGTGCGATGCTGTTTTTTGCGACTTTGTCGGAGACGCAGAGGAACCAGATCCAAAGGACGAGCGCGAGGACGGCGACTGCGCAGAGGGAGATCACCAGCCAGAGTTCGAGCTCGAAGAGGATGCCGAAATAGCCAAGAGCGCCGAGCGCTGCCGCACAGAGGGCGGCAAGCAGCAGGAAGACGCTTGCGGCTATCCGGGTCCCGGTGTACGAGTTGTTCATTGTATATCCTCCTTAAAAATTTTCAGACGCTGCCATGAGGGCACAGCCCATGCAAACGTCATGCTTTCTCGTTGAGGCAGGCAATGCCGGGCAGGACCTTGCCCTCGAAGAGCTCGAGGGAGGCGCCGCCGCCCGTCGAGATGTGGGTGATCTTGTCTGCGAAGCCGAGCTGCGTGCAGGCAGCTGCGGAGTCCCCGCCGCCGACGATCGTGGTCGCGCCCTTCGCTTCGGCGAGCGCCTCTGCGACGGCAACGGTGCCCTTGGCAAGGATGGGGTTCTCGAACACGCCCATGGGACCGTTCCAGATGACCGTCTTCGCGCTCTTGACCTTTTCGGCATAGAGGGCTCTCGTCTTCTCGCCGATGTCGAGCCCCATCATGTCTGCGGGGATCTCGGTCGAAGGCACTGTCCTGACATCGATGGGGGCGTCGATGGGGTCGGGGAACGCCTTGGTGATCACGGTGTCGACGGGGAGCAGGAGCTCCTTGCCCATCTCGGCAGCCTTTGCGATCATCTCGTTGCAGTAGCCGAGTTTTTCGTCGTCGACGAGGGAGGTGCCGACCTCATAGCCCTTCGCTTTGAGGAAGGTATACGCCATGCCGCCGCCGATGATGAGGGTGTCGCACTTTTCGAGCAGGTTGGAGATGACGCCGAGCTTGTCGGCGACCTTCGCGCCGCCGAGGATCGCAACGAAGGGACGGACGGGATGGTCGAGGGAGTCCGCCATGACGGTGAGCTCCTTCTCGATGAGGAAGCCGCAGACGGCAGTCTTGACGAGACCGTATTCGACGATCGCCGCCGTCGAAGCATGGGAGCGGTGCGCCGTGCCGAAAGCGTCGTTCACATAGATGTCGCAGTAAGCGGCGAGCTTCTTGCAGAACTCGAGATCCTTCTTCTCCTCCTCCCAGTGGAAGCGGAGATTTTCGAGGAGAACGGCTTCTCCCTCTTTGAGTGCGGCGACCTTTGCCGCAGCGTCGGGACCCACCACGTCCGAGGCGAACGTAACTTTTCCGCCGAGGAGCTCGTTGAGGCGGGCTGCGACGGGGGCAAGGGTGAGCTTTTTGGGCTCGTCCTTCTTTGCCTTTTCGATGATGGCTTCGGCGGTCGTCTCGCCCTTTTCTACCTTCGCCTTGTCCTTTTTGTTGAGTTTGACTTCATCGGAGAAGATGGAGTGCGGCTTGCCCATGTGGGAGCAGAGGACGACCTTCGCGCCCGCGTCGAGCAGGTATTGGATGGTGGGGAGGGCGCCCATGATGCGGTTTTCGTCGGTGATCTTGCCGTCCTTCATGGGGACGTTGAAGTCGCAGCGGACGAGGACGCGCTTGCCCTTCCAGTCTTTGACGTCTTTGACAGTCATTTTGTTCATGATGAAAATCTCCTTACCCTTGATGATTTTTCTCCATTATAATATCGCCTTTTGCGCAGTTTGTCAATCGTTGCGAGAAAAAATCTTTTCCGCAAAGGAAATTTTTGCAAAAAAAGGGACACAAATAAAAAAAGGCGGAGAGCTCGCGCCGCCCGCCATGCCGCCTCCCCGCCGAAAAGAACAGAGGGCCTTTCGGACATGGTATGCCCGTTTTGCGTCTCGTCTTTCCACGGAGGGCAGAACGATGTGCGTTTTTTCGGCTCGCGGCACTAAGGAGAAAGGGGAGGGGACGCAAAAATTTTCGCGCGCATCCGCGGTTTTTTTGCCGAAATCGGACATTCGGACAAAAAATTCAAGCAAAATGCATAAATTCGTTTGACAAAAAAGTCCGCATTTGATAGAATGATGACTGCCTGTGCCCGATGGGGCTATGTTTTTGCATGCTTTTTCGGGGCGCTTCCTCCGGAGGCGGATCTTCGCCGCGGCAGGGGCATCTATGCACGGGCGCATCCCACAGACCTTTTGGAATCGTCGATTCCGAGGATATTCCGAAATAAGAACAAGGAGGTAAAAAGATGCCCACAATCAACCAGCTCATCAAGAAAGGCAGAGAGCGCGAGGCGTTCAAGTCCAAGTGCCCCATTCTCGACAACTGCCCGCAGAAGCGCGGCGTGTGCCTTTCCGTGACGACGACGACCCCCAAGAAGCCCAACTCGGCGCTTCGTAAGATCGCGAGAGTCAGGTTGACCAACAAGCAGGAAGGTACCGTGTACATTCCCGGCGAAGGTCACAATCTGCAGGAGCACAGCTCCGTGCTCATCCGCGGCGGGAGAGTCAAGGATCTGCCCGGCGTCCGCTATCACATCGTTCGCGGCGCGCTCGATACGGCAGGCGTCGCAAAGCGCAAGCAGGCACGCAGCAAGTACGGCGCAAAGATGCCCAAGTGACGCTTTCGTCGTCATAGTGCATCCTTCGATCGTAAGACGCATCCTGCCCATTTCCTCACGGCGATGCCAGCGGCTTCTTGTCCGATGAAACAGACGAGAGAGCGAGCAGGAGAAGGCGCGCAGTGCCCATTTCCTCACGGCGATGCTTTGCACCGCAAACATCGCGTGAACGCTCCGATTGCGTGCGTCAGGCGGGATTCACTTCCGCCGTGCGCGACCCAATTTGCCGCGCCAGCGGCTTCTTGTCCGATGAAACAGACGAGAGAGCGAGCAGGAGAAGGCGCGCAGTGCCCATTTCCTCACGGCG
>CANQNB010000016.1 GCA_947625065.1 uncultured Clostridia bacterium
ACATGACGATGTCGGCATCCTGCTCGATCGCCCCCGATTCGCGGAGGTCGGAGAGCTGCGGCTCCTTGGTCTGGATGCGGCGCAGCTGAGAGAGCGCGATGACGGGCACGTTGAGTTCCTTTGCCATGATCTTGAGGAAGCGGGTGATCGAGGCGATCTCCTGCTGGCGGTTGAACTCGCCGCCCCCCTGCTTTTCCCCGCTGTTCATGAGCTGGATATAGTCGATCATGATGAGGTCGAGCCCGCCCTCTGCGGAGGACAGGCGGCGGCACTTGGAGAGGATCTCCTGCGGTGTGATCGCAGAGGAGTCGTCGATGTAGATCTTGCTCTTTGCGACCTTGTCCCCCGCGAGGATGAGGTTGCGCCAATCCTTTTGGTTGAGCTTGCCCGAGAGCGCCTTCTCCATGCTCACCTCCGCATGCGCGAAGAGAAGCCTCTGCGCGATCTCCATGCGGGGCATTTCGAGGGAAAAGACGGCTGCGACCTTGCCGTTGTGCAGGCAGGCGTGCTCGACGATGTTCATCGCGAGCGACGTCTTGCCGATGCCCGGACGGGCGGCGATGATGTTCAGCGTCCCCTTCTGCAAGCCGTGCGTGATCTGGTCGAGCCTCGTAAAGCCCGTCTCCAACCCCTGCAGGACGGTCGGGTCGGCTTGGATCGCGTCAAGTTTATCGAAGATCTGCTGGATGACGACGTTGTCGGAGAAATTTTCGAGGTTGGAACCGTCCTCCTCCTTGGAGATGTCGTACACCTTCTTCTCCGCGAAGCCGATCGCATCGCGCTCCTCGGGCGCCTTCTGGCTGTTCTCGATGATGTCCTTTGCGGCGCGGATCAGGGAGCGGTTGACCGCATCCCTGCGCACGATCTCGAGATACTGCTTGTAATTCGCCGCCGAGGGCGTGTTGTCCACAAGATCGATGATCGTCTGCAAGCCCCCCGCGCGTTCGAGGGTGCCGTTGTTGCGCAGACGGTCGGTGAGGGTGACGGTATCCACCGTCTTGCGGGTGGCGAAGATCTCCTTCATCGCCCCGAGCATGAGACGGTGCGATTCCTGATAGAAATCGTCCTCACGCAGCGATTCGAGAATATCTCCCTGTACGTCGGCGTCGATGATGAGGCAACCGAGGAGGGCAGCCTCGGCGTCGATATTATGCGGCATCTTTTGCGCCGCGGACCTGATGTTCGGCATGGTATTTCCTCTGTGTCTTTGCGGTCAGGAGAGCGATTCGAACTCGCGCAGTGCGGCTTCGAACTCTGCCATCGCGGCATTGAAGGGAGCCTCCGTGGTGAGATCCGCCCCTGCGATCTTGAGGAGGGAGACGGGGTCGGAGGAGCAGCCGCCCTTGAGGAAGCGCTTGTAGTCCTCCACCGCCCTCTCTCCTTCGCTCAGGATGCGGTTGGCGATGCAGATCGCCGAGGTGATGCCCGTCGCATATTTATAGACGTAGAACGAGCGGTAGAAGTGCGGGATGCGCGCCCACTCGAAGGAGATCTCCTCGTCGTGGACGACGGCGTCCCCGTAGTACTTTTTGTTGAGTTCGAGGTAGATTTCGGAGAGGTTGTCCTTGTTGAGGGGCTCCCCGCTCTCTGCGAGCGCATGCGCCCGCTCCTCGAATTCGGCAAACTGCGTCTGACGGAAGAGGGTCGTGCGGATCATATCCATAAAGTAGTTGAGAAGGTACTTTTTGAGGTTGAGATCCTCCGTCGTCCTCAAAAGGTATTTCAGAAGTAGTACTTCGTTTACGGTGCTTGCGACCTCGGCGACGAAGATCTTATAGTCGGACTTCGCATAGGGCTGGGCGCTGTTGGAATAGTACGAGTGGAGGGAATGCCCCATCTCGTGCGCGATGGTGAATACGTCGTGCGTCGTCTTCTGATAGTTGAGCAGGACGAAGGGATGGTTCCCGTAGATGCCGATCGAATAGGCGCCGCTGCGCTTGCCTTCCGTCTCCTCGACGTCGATCCAGCCCTCCTCTCTGCCCTTTCTGAACAGGGAGAGATACTCTTCCCCGAGGGGGGCGAGACCGCGGAGGCAAAGGTCGAACGCCTCTTCGAAGGTGAGTTTGAGCTCTGCATCGGCAACGAGGGAGGGATAGATGTCATACATGTGCATCTCTTCATACCCAAGCAGTTTTTTGCGGAGCGCCATGTAGCGGTGCAGAATGGGCGTCGCCTTGCTCACCGAGTTGACGAGCCGCTCATACACGCTTGCGTCCACGTCCTCCTCAAAGAGCGCCTTCTGGAGGGAGCTGTCGTAGCCGCGCACCGTCTTGTAGAAGATGTCCGTCTTGACGTTCCCGTAGTAGGTCGTCGCGAGGGTGCTGAGGATCTTTCTGTACGCGCCGTAGTAGAGTTTGAACACCTCCTCCCGCTTGGCGCGGTCGTGCCCGCTCATCACGACGGAGAAGAGCCCGTGCGAGAGCTGCACTCTCTTGCCGCCGAATTCCACCTCGGGCAGGTTGAGCTCGGCATTGTCGAGCATCTCGAAGACATCCCCCGCGACGGCAAGAGGCTCCCCCGCCTGTGCTAAAATGACCTCCTCTCGCTCCGAGAGGGTGTATTTTTTGCTCGCCTTGACCCGCGAGAGCATGTAGTCATACTCCTTCAGACGTTCGTCGGCGATCAGGGCGTCGAGCGTCTCCTCGGGGAGGGCGGTGAGTTCGGGCGTCGCGAATGCCGTCTCCGCACCCGCGCGGGTGAGCAGGGAAAGTACCTTCGAGAGGTACGAATTGTACTTCGTGACGCGGACGTCCTCGTCGTGTTTGAGGAAGGCATACAGATACACCTTCATGGCGGCAAGGCTGAACTCCTCTTCCGCCTTGAAATAGGCGAGAATATTCTCCGCGCAATTGAGCGTTCCGCGGTACTTGGAGAGGGAGAGTTTGCCGTCCAGTGCGGCGAATGCCTCCTCCCACGCCTCATCGCTTGCGAAAATATCTGTTGTTCTCCACTTGTATTCCGGTCTCACATCCTTTCTTTCCATCAATCGGTTCTCCTTTTTGATTTCTTATTGTGTGCGGGGTCAATCCGCGAACTCATACTCGATGAGAAGGTTGCCCTGAGATACGACGTGCACGGGTCTGCCAACTTCGAAGGGGGGAAATTCCTTTTCCCCGTCCACGAAGATCTGACGCTTGAGAAGCTCGTCCTTTTTGATGTTCTTCACCGCAAACACGGCGACGTTGCAGTCGACGCCGTCGCGCGTGACCCAATCCTCGATGTCGTCGAAGGGCGCAACCATGTGCTCTTTGAGCCCGAGCGAGATGAACTTCAGCATCTTGCAATAGGCGTTGATGCGTTTGAATTTGATGCCCATGTAGGGGAAGGCGAAGATCATATACAGCCCGACGAGCACGCACGTCGCGGCGATGATCCACCCTCCTGCGGGGTCCTTGTAGGGCAGCTGCGTATAGGCGACCACGAGCCCCACGAGCCCCAAAAAGCAGGCAACACTGATGCCGATGAAGACGCCGAGGATCCTCCGCCGCTGCATCATGCTGTCATACAGATCTCTGTCAGAATACAACTTTACCATAGCTCACTCCGAAATGAACAAGACGCCGAGCGTGTTTCTGCCGCAGTGCCCCGTGACGACCGAACCTGCGACCGTCTCTAATACTTCGTCGAAATCGAAGCGCTCCGCCACCTTCTCCTTTGCGAACTCCACAAGGTCCCTGTCTGCGCTGCTGTGCGTGACGAAACAGCGCGTTCTGTCGTACTTCGGGTATTTGGCGGCGAGGTCGGAGATGTATTTGTCGATACACTTCTGCATGCTCCCGCGGTATTTGGTCTCCGCGACGAGCTGCCCCTCGACCATCTCGATGAGGGGATGGATCTTGAGTAGGTTGGCGCCGTACATCGCCATGCGCGAGCACCTCCCCCCTTTGTAGAGGTAATCGAGGCGGTCGGGGATGAAGGAGGTGTTCACCTTGCTGCGGAGGGCATTGACCGTCTGGTAGATCTCCTCCGCCGTTTTGCCCTCTCTGAGAAGATCTGCCGCCTTCATTACGAGCAAGCCCTGCCCCGAGGAGAGCGCCTCGGTGTCAACGACATACACCTTGCCCGCATACTTCTTTGCGGCTTCCTGCGCATAGAGGTTGGAGGAAGAGGACTTCGACGAGATGTTGAAGTGGATGACCGTGCTCCCCTCGTTCACATAGGCGCCGAAAAATTCCTCGTAATCCCCGATGCTCGGCGCGGCAGTCTTGGGGAGGACTCCCGTTTTAGCGACGTAGTCGAAGATGTCCTGCGGGACGATGTTCACGCCGTCGCGGTAGGAATCGCTCCCGAGGATGACGGAGAGCGGCATGATGCCGATGTTGTTCTTTGCGACGTTCGGTCCGAGGTCGCAGGTGCTGTCTGCCGTAAGCTGTATCTTCATAACATACTCCTTTATTTCTTCGTGTCCGGCGATCTTCTCATCCAGCCGAAGAGCGCATCGCCGATGCTTTCCCAACCCTTGATGATGTCCTTCTCCCCGAGCACCCACGAGGGAACGGTGCCGAGGACGTCCTCTGCGGGAAGCGGACCCACGCGGCGGCTGTCCATACTGCCCTCGCGGTTGTCCCCCATGACGTAGATCTCCCCCTCTGCGACCGTGCACTCGAATTCGACGGTGTTTCTGCCCTCGATGTAGTCCTCTTCGAGCGGTTCATACTCCCCGCCGTCTGTTGCGAGATAGACGACGCCGCCGTCGCACTTGATCCTGTCTCCCCCGACGGCGATCACCCGTTTGATGATGATCTCCGTGCCGATGCCGGCAAAATCGGGCTGCTCGGAGACGTCGACGATGACGATGTCCCCCCGCTGCGGCTGTGCGCCGCGGTCGGAATAGACGATGTCGCCGTTTTCGAGGGTGTGCACCATCGACGTGCCGACCACCTCGACGACGAGATAGCGGCTCCTGACGAGGTTTCCCCCCACGATGACGGCAAGGAGAAGGATGATGACCGCCGTGAGGGCGGAGATGACGGCGGAGAGAACGCCGCCCTTTGTTTGACTGTTACTTTTTTTCATGACCCTCCGCGGAGCACGCTGTTTTCATCCGTCTCCGCAATTCGTCGGGAGAGAGCACGACACACCGCCCGCAGCCGAGGCAGCGGATCTTCCAATCCGCCCCCGTGCGGACGACCTCCCACTTCGTCCCCCCGCACGGATGTGCTTTTCTGAGCTCGATCAAGTCGCCCGCCTGCATATCAGATCCAAAAGACGTTGTTGATGAGGACGTCGTCATCGCTCATGAACACGGCGGAGACGACGCCACCGAAATCCTGAAAGGTCTCGCCCGATTCCGCCTTGAAATCGGAGGATTCGAGGCAGATATGTTTCCATGTCCCGCCCCCCTCGATCTCGACGTCGCAGAGAAAGCCGACGCGCGCCTCCTCATCCCTGTAAAAGACAACGCGCAGGCGGGATTTGTTGGGCGCATAGGCGTCGAAGCGGAAACTTGCGCCTTCGGGTGCCTCGTAACGCGCCTCCCCCACGCGGTAGGTGATGACGCCGGGGCGCGCCGAGATCCCCTTGATCCCCCCGTAGCCGGGCTGGATACGGATGCCCGAATTGGTGCTCTCCGAAAAGCATCCGCCGATCGAGCGCGTCCTCTTCCAGAAGGTCGAGAACCCGTTCCTGCCGTCCGCCTCGCTGTAGATGACGCGGCTCTTGGGGCAGGCGTTTTTGTAGCGCTTTGTGATGTTCACCTCGAGGATCCTCGAGGTCACCGAAAAGTCGTTGCTGTAGTTGGCGAAGGCAAAGACGAGCGCCTTCTCCGTCCCCTTGTACAGGGGGAGCGGGATCTTTCCGACGTTGCCCGGCAAGAGCTCCGAGGGCTTTCCGATCAGGCGGGTCCAGTCCCTCGTCTTATAGGCGGCGACGTTCTCCGTGAAGAAGATGCCGAAATCTTTGATCTCCCCGTCGGGGTCGAAATTCCCCGTGGCGACGAGATCTCCCTCGCTGTCCTCCTCGACGGAGAGGGAAATCTGGCGGGAGAGGAACACGCTCCTCCCGCGCAGATACTTGTCGAGGAACAGGTCGATGTCTTTGAGGGAATGCCCGCCCACCTGTCCGCTCCCATGCGCCGAGAACAGGATGGCTTTTTCCACATTTGGATTGATCTGGCGGAAGGTATCGTAGACCCGCTCATAGTGATATTTTTTGTCGCTGATCGCCGAGATGAGCAGCACCGGGCACTTGACGTGGGGGGCATAGCTCTGCGAGTCGATGCCCGCGATGAAGCGGTGGCGCTCATCGTCGAGCGCATGCATCTCGTTTGCCGATTTCCCCATGCCGCGATAGGCGAGCCATCCGCCCGCACAGACGGTGATGAGGCAGGCAATGGGGCAATAGGGAGCGATCTTATACAGGATCTCCCCTCCCGTTTTGAGCCCGAGCGCGCCAACCGCACGCACCTCCGGTCTGCGTTTGAGGAAATTGACGGCATAACGCGCCACTGCCGCCCATTCGTACCAGCTCGTCTCCTTGGCGGAACGGTCGCAGAAATCGATGCGGCGCTCGGCACGGTCGTAATTGCCGTAGTCGACGAGTTTCGGATACACGGTGCAGTACCCCTCCGCTTTCTCCCCGCAGTAGTCGACGCAGAGCACGCCGTAGCCGCTCCCGACATAGCGCAGGATGAGGGCTTCGTCGAAGGGCATGCGCGCTTCGAACATGATGAGAACGACAGGGAATTGCCCCGCATTCTCGGGGAAGACGTATCTTCCGTAAATTTTTACGCGCCCCGCGCCCGAACCGACGTTTCTGCCGTAAAAATAGAGGTCTTGCCAAACGATCCCCCCCTCTCTGCGTTCAAAGAGAAGCTCCTCGTTTGCCGGCAGAGAATCGTCGAAGTCCTGCCATAGGGTAACGGGTGTCAGCATGGTAATCAAATAGGTCACCTCACTCTGTTTTGATCACGGATCCGTGTTGCTCGGTCGCCTTCGTGACCAAGAGTTTTCTGTCGATCCTGTTCTTCAATTCCACGACGTGGGAGATGATCCCGATGGAAAAATGCTCGTTGCGCAGTTTTTCGAGGCTGTCCATCACCGTGTCGACCAAGTGGCTGTCGAGGGTGCCGAACCCCTCGTCGAGGAAGAAAAATTCGATGGGACGCAGCGACCGTGCGCAGATCTCCGCACCGAGGGCGAGCGCAAGGGAGAGTGAAACGAGAAAGGTCTCCCCTCCCGAAAGGGTGTGCACGCCGCGGAGCTGCCCGCCGTTGAAGTTGTCCCCGACGAAAAATCCGCCGTCGTATCGCAAAAAGTATCTTCCGTCCGTGAGGGAGATGAGGCGGGCGCTCGCGTTGACGGCGACCGTCTGCAGATACTCCTCCGCGACAAATTCCATGAACTTTCCATCCCGCACGAGATTTTTGAGCAGGTCGAGACGGTCATATGCCCTCTGCGCGGCGCGCAGCTTTTGTTCGAGCTCTTTCTTCTCCGAGAGGCGGCTCTCCCCTTCTGCCAGCTTGCGCTCGGTGAGGACGAGGGTCCGTGAGACCGACCGCAGCCTCTCCTCCGTCTCCGCGCAGGCGCGGCGGAGCTCCGAAAGGCGCTCTTCGGACACATCCCCGAAGTCCTCCGCCGCAAATTCCTCGCTGCGCGCACGGACGGCGGCGAGCTCCGAGCGGTAGCTCTCGAATTGCCTCCTTGCGGCTTCAGGGTCGGGATACTTTTCGGCGAGGCGCTCTGCCTCCGCCGCATCGGTAAATCCCCCCGCCTTCAGCGTCTCGCGGAAGCGCGCCTTGGCTGCTTCGAGAGCAGCATCCGCACTCTTGCAGATCTCCGCCGCGGCATTGCAGGCAGCATCCGCTGCGGAGAGTTCCTCCTTCGACGTGCTCCTGCGCGCGATCATGGCACGGCGGGCGCTCTTCTTCTCTTCGATCTCCTTCGCGATAGCGGAAGGCGATCCCGCCGCATCCCCGGTGTCCTCTCCGAAGGATGAAAGCTCCTCTTCGAGGGAAGCGCGCTCCTTTGCCAGATGGGCGGCTTTCTCCTGTGCGAGGCGCAGATCGCCCAGCCGCTGTTCGAGCCGGAGAAGATCGGCGTCCACCTTCTTTTTTGCCCTCTCGCGCGCCTCGTATTCGGTGCGGAGGTCGCCGAAGCCGATCTTTTCTCCTTCGGCGAGCGAATGATATTTATCGATGAGCGGCGTGCTGTCTGCCGCGATCTCGGGATATTTTTGGGTAAGATGTGCAAGCTCTCCCGCCATTTGGGCGTATTCCTCGCGAAAGAGCGCTGCCTTACCGTGCTCCTCGGCAAAGGAGAGAAAGTCCCCCTCCCCGAGCGCAGCCTTCTCCCGAAGGAGTGCGCCCTTCTCCTCTTCGTAACAAAAACTTTCGAAGGGGGCGAGGCAGGATGCCGCCTCACGGTCGATCTCCCGCATGCGGGCGAGGGCGCGCGCTCTCCGCTGCGCCGTCTTTTCTGCCTCGGTTGCCCTTGCATACTTTGCCGTAAGCGCTTCGATTGCGGCATCGGCAGCCTCTTCGTCCCAGTCTGCGACGGAGGAGAAATCCTCCCTCGCCCGCTGGAGGCGGAGCTGCGCCTCTTCGAGCTTCTGCTTTGCCTCGGAGGAACGTCTGCGGAACACCCTTCCGTCCTCTTCCGCCGCGACGACGAACGCCGCCTTTTCGAGACGGGAAAGCTCCCGCCCGAGGGCGTCCATCGCGCCCTGCCTCTGCGTGAGGGCGAAAAGCCGCCGCGCGGTCTCGTCCGCTTCCCGCTTTTTCAGGAGACGCGCAGAGAGCACTTTCTCCTCCTCGCGGGAACTTTCGACGTTCGCTTTTGCCTCTGTTTCCGCCCTGCGGAGGGATGCGATCTCCTCCGTGAGTGCGGCGTTTGCCTCGGCGGTGACGCCCTCGTACGGTTCGAGCCGCACCTTGATGCCGCTCAGCTCCCTGTCGGCGTCCGCCGTCTTTTTGTTGATCTGCTTGGTCAGCCCGGCGCCGTATCTCTCCAAGTCGAAGAGACGGGACATGAGTTTGAGCCGCTCACCCGGCGACGCCTTGACGAACTGCGCGAACTGCCCCTGCGGAAGGGCGATGCAGCGCTCGAAGTCCTTCTGTTCGAGCCCGATGATCTCTTCGAGCTTGGGGTCTGCGGAGCGCGGTCCCGAGGCGATCGCGCGGAGACCTTCGCCGTCGTACTCATAGAGGTCGACGGTTTGCGCCGCGCCCTTGCGTTTGAGGGTGCGCTCGACGCGGTATCTCCGCCGCTTGCCTGCATAGACGATCTCGAATTCGAAGTTGACGTAGGCGCTGTCCTGCTTATAGTTGATGATGTCGGCGATGCTGTAAGGGCGGGGGCAGCGGGTCACGCTCCCATAGAGGGCGAAGCCGATCGCGTCGAGAATGGTGCTCTTGCCCGAGCCCGTGTCCCCGAAAATGCCGAAGAGCCTGAATTCGAGGAGTTTCTCAAAGTCGATCTCCGTCCTCTCCGAGAAGGAGTTGATGCCGCAGAATTCAAGGGAGAGTGGCTTCATTGTTCCCCCTCCCGCAGGAGGAGAAGGAACTCCTCCGTGATCTCAGGGGGCGGCTCCTTGCCGCCGCACTGTTTTTTATAGAATGCCTCGAACAGCTCGCGTTCGTCCAGCTCCGAACGGCGGACGATCTCCGCCGCGCCGCTGTCCTGTACGTGGATGTTGAGGGTGACGAGCCCGTCGTTCGCCTCGCGCAGAGCCTGCGTCTCGCTCGACAGCAACGGCTCGGCAAGGTTGAGGGTGAGTTCGATGAATTTGTTCTCCTGTGCGCGGAGAAGTTCGGCCGCCGAGGCGACGTCGTTCGCTTCGAGCCGCACGAGCCGTCTGCCCGAGCGGATGGGGATCTCGCGCGCAATTTGCACCTTCGAACCCTCCGTTTCGAGGAGGAGGACGACCTTTTCGGTATTGGCTTCGTCGAAGGAATACTGCAGGAGGGAACTGCTGTAATGGGCATTGCGCGAGGTGAACCCCTGCCGCCTGTGCAGATGCCCAAGCGCGGTGTAGCCGAAGCCGGGCAAGTTGCTCAAAGGAACGGCGCGGGCGCCGCCGAGGTCGATGGAGCGCTCGCTGTCCGAGACCTGCCCTCCCGCCACAAAGAGGTGGGTGAGGAGGATGTGCGGCATGACGCCGTCGTATGCTTCGTCCCCCATCCCGATCCAGCGGAGGGTCTTTTCGGCAAAGGTCTCCTCCGTCTTGTCCTCCCTGAGACGCGCCTCGTTGGGATAGGGCAGGGCGTTAATGTATACGCTTTCGCCGGCGCCGTTCCGGATGATGACGTAATTCTCTCCCGCGGCGACCGCCCTCGTCGCGCGCTCTCCCCCGACGGGAAAACGCTGCCCCTTTCCTCCGAAGATGTAGACGCCGTTCTCCGCGGCAAGCGGGGCGGATGCGGAGAGACGGGTGCCGTCGTCGTGGTTGCCGCTGATGAGGACGACCGCGCGCGAACTGCCCGCGATCGCCTTGACTGCACGGTAAAATGCCTCCTCTGCCTCTGCGGGAGGAAGATAGCCGTCAAACACGTCGCCCGCGACGAGGACGAGTTCCACGTCCTCCCGCTCACAGATTTCGGCGATTTCGTTGAGTGCATCGATCTGTTCCGGGAGGCGTTCCCTGTCCATCAGGCGCTTCCCGAGGTGCCAGTCCGATGTGTGCAAGATCTTCACGGTCCTCTGTTTCCGAAAAAATTTCTCCGCAGCGCAAAAACGGGATTGCTTTTTCGCGCACGCTATGATATACTATTATACAACGTGTTTGGCAAAAAAGCAAGCATTGTTCGCGGTTTCGGGAAAAAACCGGAGACCTGTCCGGAGGAATTTATGTCTTTTTCGTCCTTTTCGAAGGATTACGGCGAGCGCGCGTTTACGAGCGTCGAAAACCAATTCATTGCGAAATATCTGCCCGAGGCGGGCGGCGACGCCGTCCGTGCCTATCTCTATGGGCTGTATCTCTGCAACTGCGCCAAGACATTCGGCGCCGAGGACGCCGCAAAACTGCTGAAGATCGACTATCCGACCTTCGTCGAGATCTTCTCCTTCTGGGAAGAATGCGGTCTCGTGCAGATCCTGTCGAAAGAACCCCTCTTCGTCGAATATCTGCCCGTGACGTCCTCCGCGGGCAAGCCCAAGCCCCTCCGCCCCGAAAAGTACGCGCAGTTCAACCAGGATCTCTTCCGTCTGCTCCAGAAGGCGAACAAGGACCTCTCCCCCTACGACCACAGAAAGCTCCTCGAATTTCTCGAAGAGACGCCCATGGAGCATCAGGCGTTCCTGCTCGTCGTGGAGTACTGCATCCGCAAGGACGGGGAAAAGTTGCAGGCGAACCACATCCTCAACAAGGCAAGGCAGCTCGCCAAGAACCTCAAATTCACCACCGAACAGGTGGAGGCGGACCTCGCCGATTTCAACAACAGGGAAAAGGAGCTCTCCCGCATCTTCTCCATGCTCGGCATCTACCGCAAACCACAGGAGAGTGACTACGACTTGCTCGACCGTTGGCTCGAAGGGGGGATGGAGATCGGCGCCGTCTATGCGTGCGCTTCCTCCCTCGGGACGGGCTCTGTCAAGACGCTCGACAGCCGCATCTGCGAACTTTCCGCAAAGAAGATCTTTACGGAGAGCGACGCAAAAGCCTACCTCGCAGAGCAGGAAGAGCTCGCTTCCCTCGTCTTCAAAGTCGCTAAAAAGCTCGGCTTGAAGACCCCTAATCCCCGTCCTTACATAGAGGAATACGCCGTCAAGTGGCTGGAACGGGGCTACGACGAGGAGAGCCTCTCCCTGCTCGCCTCCCTCGGGCTTCGCCTCTCGTACGGATTCGCAGAGCTCGATACCCTCATCGACGGGCTGTATGCCGAAGGCATCGTGGACCATGAGAGCGTGCGCGAATACTGCGCGGCGCGCGACAAGGAGCTCCGTCTGCTCGGGCGCATCCAATCCATCTGCGGCGTCGTCAAAAAATCGCAGGCGACCCTCGACATGATCGCGGCATGGAGATCGTGGAACTTCTCCGACGAAATGATCCTCGAAGCGGCAAAGAGGAGCGAGAGCGCCTCCTCCCCCCTCCCTTACATGAACAAACTGCTCTCCGAATGGAAACGCCTCGGCGTCTTCCAGCCCTCGGCGATCCCCGAACGACCCGCCGCGACCTCTCCCGCGCGGGGGAATGATTTCAAGAGCGAAGCGGCGATCGCCGCCGACGAGAAGAGTGACCGCGAACGGTTCTACGCGCAGCGGCGGCGCATGGCGATGAGGCATGCCGAACGTGCCCGCGCCATCGCCGAGCAGGACGCCGACTTCAAGGAAGCGGAAAAGATCCTGAGAAAGGGCGAACTCGAACTCGCGAAGGCAACACTGTATGCCCCCGAGACCCTGCCCGAGATCCAAGCGAGGATGGACGCCGCAAGGGAAAAGCGCGAAGCCGCCCTCTCCCGTCTCAAACTCTCCGACCGCGATTTCGCGCCCAAGTTCTTTTGCCAAAAATGTTCGGACACGGGCTACAAACCGGACGGCTACCCCTGCGACTGCTACAAGAAGTGACGCCCCTTAATTTGGCACATTTTGGGGCACGAGCACAGTAGTGTGCCACGCATAATATCTCTTTTACGTCACGCATAATACTCTCCAAAAGCGGAAAAAAAGGCGCTGAACGCGCCTTTTTTGCCGCTTTTATTCATATTCTCCATAGTCGCGGCGGTCTCCCCCGCCGGGCAGATAGTGCGGCGGCTCGGGCGGTCCGTCCTCCCATTTGCCCCGCTTCTTCTCGGGCTTGGGTGCGACCTTTGTCTCCACGAGGATGACGTCGACACCGATCTTTTTGACGCATCTCAAATCGATGAACAGATCCGCCTTCCCCCATCGGAAGCCCTTTCTCCCGGGGACGATGATCCCCTGCACTCTGCCTTCCGGCCAAGAAAAGATGACATCGCAAACCTTGCCGAGCTGCTTCCCGTCGAGAAGGTTTACCGTTTCCTTGTGCTTTAACTCGATGAAACTCGTTTCCACACTTTATCGTATGCGGCGGCATGCAAAATGTTTCTCGGTCAGGAAATTTCGCGGCGGATGGCGCCGAGCGCGTTCTTTTCGAGGCGGGAGACCTGCGCCTGCGAGATGCCGACCTCCGCAGAGATCTCCGTCTGCGTCTTCCCCTCGTAGTAGCGGAGCATCAGAATCTTGCGCTCCCGTTCGGTGAGCCGCTCGATCGCCTCGCGGAGGGCGACCTTCTCCGTCCAGATCTCGTCGCTCTGGCTCTCGTCGCACAGCTGGTCGACGAGGGTGAGGGTGTCCCCCGCCTTGTTGTACACGGGGTCGTAGATGGACACGGGATCGGAGATCGCATCGAGCGCATAGACGACCTCCCGCTCCTTCACCCTCATTTCGGCGGCGATCTTCTCGATGGTCGCCTCCTCGTCCCTCTCCTCGATCGCCTCGCGCACTTTGAGGATGCGGTATGCCGTGTCGCGGATCGAACGGCTCACGCGGAGGGAGTTCCCGTCGCGCAGATACCGTTTGATCTCGCCGAGGATCATGGGGACGGCGTAGGTAGAAAACTTGACGCCGAACTTTAAGTCGAAGTTGTCGATCGCCTTGATGAGACCGACACAGCCCGCCTGAAAGACGTCGTCGGCGTTGGCATTCTTCGCCCAAAACCGCTTGACAAGCGAAAGGACAAGGCGCATGTTGCCCACGATAAAGGTATCGCGTGCAGCCTTGTCCCCCTTTTTGAGCTCTTCCATGAGCTTCTCGTTTTCTTCCGACGTGAGCTTGGGGAGCCCCGTCGTGTCCACACCGCAGATGCTGACTTTACTTAGCATACTTCACCTCCCGCAGAGCGTTTTGCTCTATGTACCGAGGAAAGAAGTATCTGCAATCCGCTATGTTTTATGAATTTTCGACGAAGAGAAGGCATCCCGCACGGAGAAATTCCGCGATCTTTTCCAAGAGGCGCTCCTGCGGGACATCGAGCTTTTGCGCAAGACAGCCGAGGCAGAGCGCGCCGTCCTTCGCCCCGTTATATTTTTTGTTGAGCCCGAGTTCGTTGTAGGTGAGCGGCTTGCCGCAGTGCGCGCACGTCATTTTTTTACGACCTTCAAACGGTACACCTCGCAGGCGTGGGCATCGAGCGTCGCCATGATGACGCCGTTCTCCGAGCGGACTTCCCGCCCCGAGTATGCCTCCGTCCCCGCGAGCATTCTGCCCGCGATCTCGGGGACGCCGAGGTCGTCTGCCGTGACCCAGAGGTGCGCCTTTCCGTCCGTCAGGTTGAAGAGCCCGAGCGCGATGTCGCCGTTTTCGAGGTACCGCACGATGATGGGGAGCGCGTCGTTCCCCCAAAGTTTGAAGAGGAAGGGACGGTTCCCGCGCGCATCCTGTTGGATGCCGATGAGCATCTTGTTGGTGAGGATCGCCTTGGTCGCCCCGTCCATCGAGCGGATGTCGCAGCCGATCATCAGGGGGGAGGCGAGCATGCACCAAGCCGCAAAATGCAGCTTGTACTCCTCTTCCGTGCAGCCTTTCAGACCGACATGCCCCTTCCCGTGCATCCCGACGATGAGCATGTCCATATCGTTGAAGCAGCCGACGCCGCCGTAGGGAAGGATGTCATACTGCTTTTGGATGAGCTCCTTGACGGAGTCCCATGTGTCGACGATGTCCCCCGTCGAACGCCACATGTTGGCGCCCGTCGTGCCGATCCACTCGTGGGTGTTGTCGCTCCCCCAGCTGCATCCGCTGAAGAGGATGTCCCGCCCGCAGTTGGCGAGCGCGAGCCCCATGCGGCGGTACAGATTCTTTCCGTCCGCGGAGATGGGCTTGAAGCAATAGTCGTATTTGAGGAAGTCGACGCCCCAGCCTGAAAAGGTCTCCGCGTCGATGAACTCGCGGTTGAAGCTCGACGGATACTGCGCGCACGTCATATTGCCGCAGCAGGAGTACATGCCGAATTTGAGCCCCTTGGCATGGATCGCGTCGGCGACGTACTTCATTCCGTGGGGGAATTTGGCGGGATCGGGCACGAGGCGCCCCTCTATGTCCCGCTCACGGAGCGCCCAGCAGTCGTCGACCACGATGTATTCGTAGCCCGCATCTTTGAGCCCGGAGGAGACGAGGACGTCGGCAGAGGTGAGAACGAGCTCCTCGTTGATGTTTTCCGCAAAGGTGTTCCATGTGTTCCATCCCATCGGGGGGATATTCTTGATCATATCGTTTCTCCCGTTCCGCACCTTTCCGGGGCGGCTTGACAGCAAGATTATAAATGATTTCTCTGCGGCTGTCAAGGCGGGATCGCAAAATTCTACACCAATTTGGAGATCTCTTTTTTCAGCCGTTCAATGATCTTTTTTTCGAGACGGGATATGTAGCTCTGGGAGATCCCGAGCGCGTCTGCGACGTCCTTTTGGGTCATCTCTTCCCCTCCCCCCAATCCGAACCGCATGTACATGATCTTTCTCTCCCTCTCGGGGAGCTTGGCGAGCGCGTCGCGCAGCAGTTCCTTTTCGACGTTGGTCTCCACGCCGCTGTATACCGACTCGCAATCGGTGCCGAGGATGTCGGAGAGGAGCAGCTCGTTCCCCTCGAAATCGGTGTTGAGCGGTTCGTCGAAGGAGATCTCGCTTTTGAGCTTGACGGTGCGTCTGAGATACATCAGGATCTCATTCTCGATACAGCGGGAGGCATAGGTCGCGAGCTTGATGTTCTTGTCCGTCCGAAAGGAATTGATCGCCTTGATGAGCCCGATGGTCCCGATCGAAATGAGGTCGTCCCCGTCCACTCCCGTATTGTCGAACTTGCGCGAGATGTAGACGACGAGGCGCAGATTGTGCTCGATGAGCTTCGCCTTGACCTCCTCTGCGTTCTCCTGTGCTTCGAGCTGCCGGAGCATTTCCGCCTCTTCCTCCGCAGACAGCGGCAGAGGAAGCGCCTCGTTTCCGCACAGATAGTGTATGACGTTCTGCTCCCCTCCCCTGAGCTTCCGGAGCCAACTTTTCAGCAGTTCGATGAGTTTCATTCATGCCTCCATCAATGCGGTATTCAGGATGAGCCCGTAGTCGGGAGAGACCTCCCCCACGGTAAGATAGACGTTTTCGCGGGTGATCAGCTCCCTCTCGCAGCGGATCTCCATGCGGTCGCACACGAACACGGGCGATGTGCGTTCCCCGTTGACCGTCCCCACCGTCATGCGCCCCTCCTCCTTCACCTTCTTCCCGAAGAGGGCAAAGATCGCGGCGGCAGACGTGACGCAGACGGGGTTCCCCCGATAGAACAGGTTGTTGCCGCTGTCGGCATATCCCGTCCAGAGGACCTGCTTTTCCCCCACCCGCAGTGTGCAGGAGAGGAGGTTGCGCTTGACCTTGCGGTAACGGTAGAGCGCCTTTGCACCCTGAATGACCGCGACGGCGAACAAGCCCGCGCCGCCGAAAATGAGCCCCACGGGAGCACGTTCCACGAGGAATCCCCGCCCCTCCTCATATTCGACGCCGAAGAAGGAATCGACCGCCGTGAGCAGCCCGCCGAGCGCAAAGGTCAGAAAGAAAAACGCCGCCCCCGCGATGAGATAGGGTCTCAGACGCCTTCCGCGCACGGCGATGACGACGAGAAGCGCCCCGCCGAGCCCTTTGAGCAGATATGCCGCCCAGACGGGGAGGGGCAGCAGCGGAAAGACGATCGCCTCCGCCGCACCAACCGCAGCCGCTGCCGCGATCCAAAGATACCCCGGTTTGAGGCGGGCACATCTCACGGCAAGATAGAGCAGCAACCCGTCGAGAAGAAAATTTTCTAAAAATGCAAGCTCAACATAGACGACCATTTCCCGCTCCGTGCCGACCATTATAGGGCTTCCAAAGGCATGAAAAAAGGCATATCCTGTCGGAATATGCCGATATTTGAGAAGCCATCACAAGTCTGTATCTTCAAGACCCGCAAGATAGTCGATGCTCACGTTGAAATATTTTGAAATTGCAACGAGCTTGGAGAGCGTCGGTTCACACCGCCCCAGCTCCCAAAGACTAATGACGGATTTGCCAACGTCGAGCTCCTTCGCGAGTTGGATCTGCCCAATGTTTTTTTCTTGACGGAGCGACCGAAGCCGTTCCCCGAATCCTGTATCCATAAAAATATTTTCCCACAATATTGGGGAAAATGCTTGACTTCCCATTATAATGGGAATATAATTAAAATACTAACACAAAAGGAGGATCGGTATGTTTTGCAAAAATTGCGGAAAAGAGATCGACGACAAGGCTGCGATCTGTACCTATTGCGGGGTCGCGACGAAAAATGAAACGAGTTCAGGAACGAACACGCTTGCCATCGTCGGTTTTGTCCTCTCGCTCCTCGTGCCCGTTGCGGGGCTCGTGTGCTCTATTCTCGCGCGGAAGAAGTGCCGTGAATCGGGCGAAGGCGGCGAAGGTCTTGCGCGCGCCGGAATCATCATCAGCAGCGTGGAACTGGGGCTCGAATTCGTGTCCGTTTTGGTTTTCGGCTTTGCCTTCGTCCTCATGGTCGTGATCGCCGGTAGTGCCGCAATGTAGACGCGGCAAATTTCAACTAAAAAAGGGAAAGAAGTTAACGCTTCTTTCCCTTTTCTCTTCTGAGCTCTGCGACCGTATCCGCGGTCGGACGGGAAATATATTTCAGAGGTGGATTGCAATGATCCTTTCCCGCTTCCCCCTCTCTTTCCGGAGGAACGCAGGGAGCGCTTACCTCATCATCTGCTCATTTTTTGAGGAGCTGTTT
>CANQNB010000017.1 GCA_947625065.1 uncultured Clostridia bacterium
CTCGTCGAGCACCGCGCCGATGAGATATTTGAGCAGTTCTTCGGCGATCTCGATGACGTCGGGCAGTTCCGCAAAGGCGACCTCGGGCTCCACGTGCCAGAACTCGGCGAGGTGGCGGGTCGTGTTGGAGTTCTCCGCGCGGAAGGAGGGTCCGAAGGTGTAGATCCTGCCGAACGCCGTCGCAGCGACCTCCCCCTCGAGCTGACCGGAGACGGAGAGCCCCGTCTTGACGCCGAAGAAGTCATTTTTGAAGTATTCCTCCTCCGTCTTGTAGGAGGCGTTCCACGGCTGCGTCGTCACGCGGAACATCTCGCCCGCGCCCTCGCAATCGCTCGCGGTGATGAGGGGAGCGTTGATGTAGTAGTAGCCGCGGTCGTGAAAGTACCGGTGGATCGCCTGCGCCGCGATTGAGCGGACGCGGAAGACTGCCGCAAAGGTGTTGGTGCGCAGACGCAGGTGCGGGATCCCGCGGAGGAACTCGAGCGTCGTGCGCTTCTTCTGGATGGGATAGTCGGACGGGCACATGCCGAGCAGGGTGACTTCCCGCGCGTTGAGCTCGTTGCCCTCCCCCTTATACGCTTTGACGACCTCGCCGCGCACCGCGACGCTCGCGCCGAGCTTGGTGCACTCGGGGTCGACCGCGACCGCTGCCTTGTCGATGACGACCTGCAGCTTTGGAAAGCTCGTGCCGTCCGACAGCTCGAGAAAGGCGACCTGCGCCGAGTCGCGGAAGGTGCGCACCCAGCCGCAGACGACGACGTTCGTGCCTACCATGTCCGCATTCGATAAGATGTTTTTGATGTCAACGTGTTTCATGATCCACTTCCGAAAGATTTTTGATCGCTGTAATTTTGAGCGCTTTTCAGCGCCTTTGTCCCTTAATACGCCCGTGCGAAGAAGACGGTGTGCTGCGCCTTTTTGCCGCAGCAGACGCAGACGGGCATGTCGTTGTTGCCGTCCATGACGCGGGCGGTCGCCTGTGCGAATTCTTTCACTCTGTCCTCGCAGGCGCGCTCACCGCACCAGCCCGCACGGACGAAGTTGCCGCCGTTGACCCCCGAAAGCAGCTCTTCGAGGGTAGAAGCGGGGACGATGCGCTCCCTCATGCGCGCAAGTGCGCGTTCGTACATGGCAGAAGAAATGTCGCTAAGGAGCGCCTTGACCGCCTCCGCGTCGCCGAGAGCGAGCTCCGTCTTTTCGCAGGTGTCGCGGCGGAAGGCGAGCATCTTGCCCCCCTCGATGTCGCGCGGACCGAGCTCTATGCGGACGGGCACGCCCTTCATCTCCCACTCGTTGAACTTCCAGCCGGGGGAGTTGTCGGAGTCGTCCGTCTTCACGCGGATCCCCGCCTCTCTGAGGGTGCGTTCCAAGACATGGGTGGCATCTAACACGCCTTCCTTCTTCTGCGCGATGGGGACGATGACGACCTGCAGGGGCGCAACGGGGGGCGGAAGGATGAGCCCGCGCGCGTCGCCGTGCGTCATGATGACCGCCCCGATCAGGCGGGTCGAGACGCCGTAGCTCATCGTGTAGCCGTATTTGAGCGCGCCGTCCTTATCGGTGAACTGCACGCCGAACGCCTTGGCGAAATTCTGCCCCATGTAGTGGGTGGTGCCCGACTGCAGACTCTTGCCGTCGTGCATCATCGCCTCCATGCCGTAAGTGGCGACGGCGCCCGCGAACTTCTCCTTCTCTGTCTTTCTGCCCGTGAGGACGGGCATGCAGAGCACGTTTTTTGAGAAATCCTCGTAGAGGGCGAGCATTTTGAGGGTCTCCTCCTCGGCTTCCTCGCCCGTGGCGTACACCGAGTGCCCCTCCTGCCAGAGAAATTCGCTCGTGCGGAGGAAGGGGCGGGTCGTCTTTTCCCACCGCATGACGTTGCACCATTGGTTGAGGCGGAGAGGCAGGTCGCGCCAGCTCTCCACCCACTTGCCGTACATGTGCCCGATGATCGTCTCCGAAGTGGGACGGACGACGAGGGGCTCCTCGAGCTTGCCCCCGCCCGCGTGGGTGACGACGGCGACTTCGGGGGCGAACCCCTCGACATGCTCCGCCTCCTTCGTCATGAAACTCATGGGGATGAGGAGGGGGAAATAGGCGTTTTCCACGCCCGCCGCCTTGAAGCGCGCGTCCATTTCGCGCTGGATATTCTCCCAGATCGCATAGCCGTAGGGGCGGATGACCATCGTGCCCTTGACGGGACCGTAATCGACGAGCTTGGTCTTGAGGACAACGTCGGTATACCACTGCGGGAAGTCGGTCTCGATGTCGGCGATCTGCGACACGAACTGTTCGTTTTTTGCCATAGCTTGCTCCAAAAAATAAGATATGGTAATTATACCATATCTTTTTCCGTTTGTCGAATATTTGAAACGCGTTTTGAAGATTTTTTTGCGCATCCCCCTGCCGCACCCCTTATCCAAAGCGCCCTCCCCTGCCGCAAAGACGGGGAAAAGTGCGCTGCGAAGGGGTCTCCTTCGGACATGGTATGGGGATTTTAGGTCATGACGGGAAAGTCCGCGCGCTCTGCTTTGTCAGAATTCGTTGCGTTCGCTCACGGAGAGATAGCCGAGGGCAAAGGCGCCGGGACCGACGTGGGAGCCGATGACGGGACCCATGATATAGAAGTGGGGCTCGATGCCGAACCGTTCGCGCACGAAAGTGCGGAGCTCCTCCGCGGGCGCCTCGTTGTCGGTATGCACGATGAACACGTAGTTGTAGCGGGGGTCGGGTCCCTCCTTTTCGAGCTTCTCCTTGATGAAGGAGACCGCCTTTTTGGCGCCGCGCACTTTGGCGAGCTGGAAGAGCTTGCCGTCCTTGTCGAAACTGATGATGGGCTTGATGTTGAGCGCCGTCCCGAACGCAGCCGCCGCCGCGGAGACCCTGCCTCCCCGCTGCAGATATTTGAGGTCGTCCGCAACGATGAAGTGCTGGATGTGCGGGCGCAGGCTCATGACGAAGTCATACGTCTCCTGCGCCGTCTTGCCGGCGTTGCGCCATTCGAGGGCGGTGAGCACGAGGGCGCCCTGCCCCACCGTCGCAGTGAGCGGGTCGACGACGAGCACGTTGAACTTGGGGTAGTCCTTGCGGATGTCCGCCGCCGCCTTCGCCGCAACGTCCTTCGTGGGGGAAAGCCCCGAGGAGATCGTAAAGTGCAGAACGTCTTCGGCGCCCTCCTTTGCGAGCTTTAAGAAGTGGTTGTAATGGGCGTCGTAGTTGAGCATGAAGGTGCGCGAAAAGGCGCCCGCGCGCAGTTCGTTGTAGAAGTCCACATATTCTTGATAGCTCTTGAACTCGTCGAGACGGTCCTCCATCTTTCCGTTCTTGCTCTCGACGTTGAACGTGAGCGCGACGTGCTTGATGTCGTTCTTCTCGTACTCGTCCCAATAGAGGTCGCAGGTGGAATCGGTTGACAGTGTAAAAGCGTATTTTTCCATAGTCTCTCTCCAAATTTCGGGCTGCGCGTAAATTGCTTGTCTTCAACGTCTCCCGCAGTCCGAGGGTATTATAACATAATTCGTTCAACTATGCAACCTTTGAATGGATTTTTTCCGAACTTTTCATGTTTTTTTTGCAAACCCCTTGATAATTTGCGCCGATGTCTGTATAATAATGTGGAGAAGAAAGCGCGCGGGCGCTTGTCTTTTCATGCACGCACCGCCTGTGTGCGGCACAAAATTCATTGTTCGGGGGGACTATGGAAGAAAACTATCTTGCACTCAGAAACGGGACCGATGTGCGCGGAACGGCGATCGGGGGCGTCGAAGGCGACCCTGTGACCCTCACCGACAGGGCTGTCCGCCGCATCGCGTCCGCCTTTTACCGCTGGCTTCAAACCAAGACGGGCAAGGACCGCCCCGTCATCGCCGTGGGATACGACTCCCGCCTCTCCGCGGACAGGCTGTGCCGCGCGGTGGAGGAGGGCATCACCGCCCTCGGCGGGGACGTGTATGTGACCGGGCTCTCCTCTACCCCGTCGATGTTCATGCTCCTGCAGGACGACTTCGGCGCGGACGGCTCCATCATGATCACGGCGAGCCATCTGCCCTTCCAGAAGAACGGGCTGAAGTTCTTCGTCAAAGAGGGCGGGCTCGAAGGGAGCGACGTTGCCGAGGTACTCACGCTCGCCTCGGGACCCGAGGAAGAACCAGCCGCCGTGCGCGGCACGGTCACGGGGAAGCCGTACATCGAAAAATATGCGGCGGACCTCGTGCAAAAGGTGCGCCTTGCGACGGGCTCGGAGCAGCCCCTTGCGGGCAAAAAGATCCTCGTCGACGCGGGCAACGGCGCGGGCGGATTTTACGTCGACCTCGTTCTGAAGCCCCTCGGCGCGGACACGGTAGGCTCACAATTCCTCGAACCCGACGGCAGGTTCCCCAACCACATCCCCAATCCCGAAAACGCGGAGGCGATGCGGTCGGTCTCGGAAGCGGTCGTAAAATACGGCGCGGACTTCGGCATCATCTTCGACACCGACGTCGACCGCGCGGGCGCCGTCGCACCGGACGGGGAGGAGATCAACCGCAACCGTCTCATCGCGCTCATCTCCGCCATTCTGCTCCGCGAGACGCCGCACGCCGCCATCGTCACCGACTCCGTCACGAGCGACGGGCTCACCGCCTTCATCTCCTCGCTCGGCGGCGTCCACCACCGCTTCAAGCGCGGATATAAGAACGTCATCAACGAATGCAAGCGGCTGAACGCCGAGGGCGTGTTCTCTCCCCTCGCGATCGAGACGAGCGGGCACGCCGCCCTCAAGGAGAATTACTATCTCGACGACGGCGCCTACCTCGTCACGCGGCTGCTCATCGCCCTTGCCAAAGAGGGCAAGGAGGGCAGAGACCTCACCGATCTCATCGCCGCGCTCCCCGAGCCCGCGGAGGCTGCCGAGGTGCGCCTCACCTTTGCGGAAGGGTGCGATTTCAAGACCCTCGGACAGGGCGTGATCGACGATCTGAAGAGGATCGCCTCGGACATGCCCCACCTCTCGCTCGCCCCCAACAACTTCGAAGGGGTGCGGATCAACTTCGACAGGGAGCACGGCGACGGCTGGGCGCTCGTGCGCATGAGCCTGCACGAGCCGATCATGCCCATCAATGCGGAGTCGAATTCCGCGGGCGGAAATGCGCTCATCCTCGGCGAACTCTATTCCCTCCTCAAGGGGTATCCCTTCCTCCATGCCGAAAAGCTGAAGGAACACATCTGACCTGTCCGCACGGCGGGCAAAGCCGAAGACCTCGGCGATCAAAAAAGCAATCTATAAGGAGTGAAATCATATGAAACAGACCAAACAGACGACCATCAATGCCATCCGCATCCTTGCGGCGGAAGCCATCCAGAAGGCGAACTCGGGGCACCCCGGACTGCCCCTCGGCTCGGCGCCCATCGCATACACGCTGTGGCAGAACTTCCTCAGATTCAACAACGAGGACCCGAAGTGGGACAACCGTGACCGCTTCATCCTCTCCGCGGGGCACGGCTCCATGCTCGACTATGCCCTCCTCTATCTCTATGGCTTCGGGCTCACCAAGGAAGATCTGATGAACTTCCGCCAGCTCGGCTCCAAGACGCCCGGTCACCCCGAATACGGTCACACCGTCGGCATCGAGACGACGACGGGTCCCCTCGGGCAGGGCATTGCCAACGCCGTCGGCATGGCGGTCGCCGAGGCGCACCTCGCCGCGAAATTCAACCGCGAAGGGTTCCCCGTGGTCGACCACTACACCTATGCGCTCGTGGGCGACGGCTGCCTCGAAGAGGGCATCTCCTATGAGGCGAGCTCCTTTGCGGGCACGCACGAACTCGGCAAACTCATCGTGTTCTACGACGACAACGACATCACCATCGAGGGCAATACCGACATCACCTTCAAGGAGAACGTCGCCTCCCGCTTCATGGCGCAGAATTGGCAGGTCATCAAGGTGGACCTCGTCGCCCATCCCGATGACGTCGCCCTCCTCTCCGCCGCCATCCGCAAGGCACAGCGCGAGACCCGGCGCCCCTCCATCATCATCTGCAAGACGAAGATCGGCTACGGCACCCCCCTCGAGGGCAGCCACAAGTGCCACGGTTCCCCTCTCGGCGCCGAAAATCTGCAAAAGACGAAGGAGAACTTCGGCTGGACGTGTGAGCCCTTCGAAGTGCCCGATGAGGTCATTGCCCATACCCATGCCGCAGGGAGACGGGGTGCGGAGCGCGAAGAGGCATGGAAGGCGATGTTCGCCGAATACCAGAAAGCGTACCCCGAACTCGCCGAGGAATACAAAAAGGCGATGAGCGGAGAACTCGTCGATCTCGCCGCCGAGGAGGACCTCTTCAAGTTCGAAAAGCCGATGGCGACCCGCCAGACTTCGGCGCAGGTGCTCAACAAGATCGCCGCGCTCGTCCCCACCCTCATGGGCGGCTCGGCGGACCTCGCCCCCTCCAACCTCTCGGATATGAAGAACACGGAGGAGCACTTCTACGGCGACTTTGCCCCCGGCAGCTATGAGGGCAGGAACATGCACTTCGGCATCCGCGAACACGCGATGGCGGCGATCGCCAACGGCATGCAGCTGCACGGCGGCGTGCACGCATACTGCGCGACCTTCTTCATCTTCTCCGACTACTGCAAGCACGCGATGCGGCTCTCCGCCCTCATGAACATCCCCGTCGTCTATATCCTCACGCACGACTCCATCGGCGTCGGCGAGGACGGACCCACCCATGAGCCCGTCGAACAGCTCATCGCGCTGCGCTCCATCCCCAATATGAAGGTCTACCGCCCCGCAGACGGCAAAGAGACCGCCGCGGCATGGATCTCCGCCCTCACGGGGACGGCGCCCACCGCGCTCGTGCTCACGAGACAGAACCTTCCCCAATACGAAAACAGCGGGCTCGCCGCGCTCAAGGGCGGCTACGTGCTCGAGGACTGCGATGGCACGCCCGACGTGCTCCTCATCGCGAGCGGTTCGGAAGTGGAACAGTGCGTCGGCGCCAAAGCCGTCCTCGCCGAAGAGGGCATCAAGGCGCGCGTCATCTCCATGCCTTGCTTCGAGGAATATGAGAAGCAGAGCGACGAATATAAAGAGAGTGTGATGCCCGCGGAGGTCAAAGCGCGCGTCTGTGTCGAGGCAGGCAGCCCCTACAGCTGGTATAAGTATGCGGGCGACAAGGGCGAGATCATCGCGATGAGCACCTTCGGCGCGAGCGCACCCGCTCCCCTCCTCTTCAAGAAGTTCGGCTTTACGGTGGAGAACGTCGTCGAAAAGGCGAAGCTCAGCCTGAGCAAATAAGCTCAAGCCGAAAGGCAAAAAAGCTGCGGTCCGCATGCCGCGACCTGCGATCTTTGAACAATGAGTACGACAAAATATCCCATCATTCTCGTACATGGTATCGTCCTCCGCGATGTGTTTTCCTTATTCAAGGCGTTCGCGGGCATCGAGAACAACCTGCGAAAAGCGGGCTACACCGTTTATACTTCGGACACGGACGGCTTCGGAACGGTCGAAAACAACGCCGCCCAGCTCAAGGAACAGATCTTGCGCATCCGCGAAAACACGGGCTGCGAGAAGGTCAATCTTGTCGCGCACTCCAAGGGCGGGCTCGACAGCAAATACATGATCCAGAACCTCGGCATGGAGGACTATGTCGCCTCGCTGACGACCATCTCCACCCCCCACAAGGGGTCGCGGATGGCGTCCTCCCTCTACCGCATGCCCCCGTGGCTCGCGCGGTTTTTCGCCTTCTGGATCGACTTTGCATACAGCCTGTTCGGCGACAAGGCAGCCGACTCCTACGCCGTCTGCCGCCAGCTGCAGGAGGGTCCCAACCAGGTGCTCGACAACCTCCGCATCTCCGATAAGGTGTACTGCCGCAGCTACTCCGCAAAACTGCAAAACCTCAAGGACGACTTCGTCATGGGCATCCCCTACGTCATCATGCGTTACAGCGACGGCGTCGCCTCCGACGGACTCGTCTCCGTCGAATCGGCGCAGTTCGGCGAATACAAGGGCGAGTGCCTCGACGGGTCTGTCTCGCACACCGAGATCGTCGGGTTCTGTGCGAATACCAACAAGCGGGAACGGGTATACGCCTTCTACCGCAAACTCGCCGAGGACCTTGCCGAGCTCGGCTTCTGACCGCACGCCCATAGAGCGGCGCCGTAAAATAAACGAAAAAGGAGAAACATCGATGCAGCTCAGTGATTTGGAACAGCTCTACACAAAACGTCAAAGTTGCAGGGAGTTTTCGGACACGGTGGTGCCCGAAGAGGTCATCGGCGAGATCTGCCGCGTCGCCCTGCTCGCCCCTTCCGCGATGAACGCACAGCCGTGGAAGCTCGTCGCCGTCATGGGGGAGAAGAAGGACGAGCTCGTGAAGGCGCTCCAACGCCTCGGCATGAACAAGTTCGCCTCCAAGGCGTCTGCCGCCGTGTGCGTGGTCGCAAGCAAGGGGAACTTCTTCACGCAGGTCGGCTCGGTGTTCAAGGAGAATGAATTCGTCCGGAACGACCTCGGCATCCTCACCGCCCACCTCGTGCTCGCCGCGGAGGCAGCGGGCGTCGGCTCGTGCATCCTCGGCTGGCGCGACGAAGAAAAGCTCCGCAACCTCCTCGGTCTCGGCAAGGAGGCGGTCGTGCCCGAAGTCGTCGTGCTCGGCTATCCCGCCGAGGGCTACCCCGTCCGCGAGAAGAAGCGCAAACCCCTCAAGGACACCTATCAGTTGGTAAAATAGGCAAAAACTTTGGGGCGAATTGTAAACTTTTTGACACAAAAGCATTGACACCTCCGCAAATTCGTAATATAATGGAATATATCACACAGGAGGTCCCATCACCATGTACTGCAAAAACTGCGGTGCGCAGCTCCGCGAGAACGCGCACTTCTGCCCGGTCTGCGGGGCACAGCAGCCCGCCGCTGCTTCCGAGCCCGCGCAGCCTGCCTATCAGGAGCCCGTCTATCAGCAGCCCGCGCAGACGGCAGCGCAGCCCAAGAATACCGTCGCACTCGTCGGCTTTATCCTTGCGCTCGTCGGTTTGATTGCGCCCATCGTCTCAAATCTCGCCTCCCTGCTGCCCGTCGTCGGCACCCTCTTTGCCTTAGCCGCCGCCTTCAGCTTCCCAATCACGGTCGCAGGGCTCGTCTGCTCGGCGGTCGGGCTCAGCAACGTGAAGAAGAAGAACGCCGCGAGGAAGAAATTCGCCAAGGCGGGGCTCATCATCTCCATCGTTGCGATCGTGGTCAACATCGTCCTTTCGATCATCAACTTCGTGATCAACATGACGCTCATTCTCCCCGCTCTTCTCCCCTATCTGGTCATGCTCTTCCCCGCCATCGAGGATTGGCTGCAACAGACTGCGACCGTGATGAGTGCCATCTGCCTTTGACCGCATCTGCGGAATCTATTTAAGAGAGGTTACCTATGTATTGTAAAAATTGTGGTGCGGAGATCGACGACGAAGCCGTTCTCTGCCCGAAGTGCGGCATCATGACGGGCAAACTTCCCGCCGAGGAGCGTGCTCCCGCTGCGGCGCCCGCGCCCCTCAACATCATCGCCCTCATCGGCTTCATCTTCTCCTTCATCCAACCCATCCCCGGGCTGATCTGCTCGATCATCGGCAAAAAAGAGGTGGCAAAGACGGGCGAAAGGGGCGAAGCATTCGCCAAGGCGGGGCTCATCATTTCCATCGTCGAGCTCTCCGCCGCCGTTCTCTCGATCGTGGGCGCCATCCTCTTCTACGTCATCATGATGGTGTTCGCCCTCATCGGCGCGTCCTCGGGCACGTTCTGATCGGGATCCCACGACATCTCCGCCCCTTGGGGCGCAGAATAAGAAAAAATTCAGGAGGTAAGCGTAACAATGTATTGCAAGTATTGTGGAGCGGAACTGGAAGACGGCACCGCCGTCTGCCCGAGCTGCGGCGCCACATTGCAACAGGCGGAGGAGCCCGCAGGGGAACTCTTGGAAGAAGCTGCCGTCACAGAGCCCGCAGAGGAGCCCGCTGACGAAGCGCCCGCTCAGGAGCCTGCAGAGGAGCCTGCCGCACAGCCTGTCAGAGGATATGAGGAGGCTTCGCAGTCCGCATACGGGACCTATCAACAGCCCGCCGCGGCGCCCCAAGCGCAGCCCGAACAGACCAATGTGCTCGCCATTTTGGGTCTCGTCTTCGCCTTCCTCTTCCCGCTCGTCGGTCTCATTCTCTCCATTCTCGGTAAGAAGAAGGCGGCGGAAATGGGAGGCAGCGGCGAATCGCTCGCCAAGGCAGGGCTCATCATTTCCATCATCCTGTTGGTGATCGAAGTCGGTAGCGGCATCATTGCCTTTGTCGGTCCTCTCGCCTTTGGTCTCTTTGGAATGCTTTTGGGTGCCGGTGCATAAGCAACTGTGATCTGGAACAAAGATCGACCCTCGCGGTCGGTCTTTTTCTTTTGCCTCGCAACGGGGCGGGGGAGGCTTGCGAACTGCGCTTCTGATTACGTCATGTTGCCCGTCCGAGGCTTCTGAATTACGTCATGTTGAGCGAAGTCGAAACATGTCCTTATTTTATAATAGGGTGACGTAATTTTTAGGGAGGGATGCATTCTTCTTCAAACCACCCCCCCACCTGCCGCGGCTATGCCGCGTCTTCCTCCCCCCTTAGGTATGAGGGGGGAGGCAAAGGGGTCGTACTTCGGAATCCTTCGACTTCGGCTCAGGATGACGTTGGACAGGGGGAGGTACCGCCCCGCCCTCATTCCGACCGAGCGTAGCGAGGGAGCGAATCTTTAAGATACACTCGGCTTCGCCTCGGTATGAGGGCTCCCCCTCAAGGGGGAGGCAAGGGGCGCGGAAAGGGTTCCCGGGCGAAAGGGGCTCAAAAGAGTTGACAAGGCTCTGATTATCGGATATAATACAGTCAAAGGACATGGCATCGGCAAAAACGGGCATACCATGTCCGCGACTTGGTCTGACATATGAAATTCGGTTACTTCACTCCCGCCTATTTTATCAGTATCGCGGCGACGGCTTTGACGGTCGCGGCGGTTTACTTTGCCTTCCGCAAATGCAAGCCCTCCGTGCAGCGCGGCGTGATCTTTACCCTCATGCTGCTCAACGTCGCCCAACATCTGATGAAGAGCCTCGTGTGGCCCCAGTACTGGGGACGGGGATTCGGGTACGAGAGCACTGCCTATAACGTGTGCGCGACCCTCATCCTCCTCTCCCCCTTCGTCTTCCTCCTCGGAAAGGACGGCTTGAAGGACTTTATGGTGCTCGTGGGGACGGGCGGACCCCTCCTCGCCCTCGTCGTCCCCTTTTGGTTCGAGGGGAAGCAATTTCTCTCGTGGGAATTCGCGCGGTTCTTTGTCTGCCATGTCCTGCTCGTCGTGACCTCCCTCCTGCCCGCGCTGTGGGGGCTGCACAAGCTCTCCTACCGGAATTTTTGGAAGATCCCCCTCTACTTTTTCGGCGTTCTCATCCTCATCGTCTTCAACATGATCGTGTGCGTCTGCCTCGGGCTGCTTGGCGGGGGGACGGAGAAGCTCTTTGAGACCCTCTACGCCGCCAACCCGTGCTGGGTGATGCATCCCGCGCCGCCTGCGGGATTCGGCTGGGTGCAGACGGTGCTCGAAGCGCTCTCGCCGCCCATCTTCCTCGGGAATGCCGACCGCCCCTACGTCCCCCTGCTGTGGTACGCCCTACCCATGTACGCGTGGATGGCGCTCGCATCCTTTGCGATCACGGCGATCGTCGACAGAAAGCGCTTTACGCAGGACATGAAACTGCTCTTCCAAAGCCGCAAAAAAACCTCCTGACGGAGGTTTTTGTTTTTCCTTCTCTTTCACCGTTGTTGCCGTTATCGGCAAAATTCACGCAAACTCACCACCAAATCTCCTTGCTTTTTTGCCGATAGCGTGATATACTACCGTTGAGGTGATGGAATGAAGTATCTCTCTGTGAGCGAAATCGCAAAAAAATGGAACGTGTCCGAACGGAGCGTGCGCAATTACTGTGCCGGAGGGAAGGTCGACGGCGCGTTTTTGACGGGCAAGACGTGGAATATCCCCGAGGACGCGCAAAAGCCCGACCGCGCCAATCAAAAGACCGCCGCCCCTGCCACGCTGCTCGACGTGCTGTCTGCAGAAAAGAAGGCAAAGCTGCCCGGCGGCATTTACCATAAGGTCCAGATCGAGCTGACGTACAATTCCAATCATATCGAGGGCAGCCGCCTGACGCACGATCAGACGCGGTATATCTTCGAGACGAATACGATCGGGCTCGAGGGCGGCGCCGCCCGTGTCGACGATATTGTCGAAGCGGCAAATCACTTCAAATGCATCGACCTCATCATCGAAAACGCGAAGCGACCCATCACGGAGGCTATGATCAAGGAGCTGCACCGCACCCTGAAAAACGGCACGACCGACGCGAGAGAGCCGTGGTTCGCCGTCGGGGATTACAAAAAACTCCCCAACACCGTCGGGAACATGTACACCGCGAGCCCCGAAGAAGTCGGGAGCAGGATGAAGGAACTGCTCTCCGAATATCATGCGGGCA
Source organism: uncultured Clostridia bacterium (assembly GCA_947625065.1). GTDB lineage: Bacteria > Bacillota > Clostridia > Christensenellales > Borkfalkiaceae > Gallimonas. Next base: position 12,517 of record CANQNB010000017.1, read on the forward strand.
AGGAGAAGTCCTTTGACGATCTGTTGGACTTCCACTATCGCTTCGAGTGCATCCACCCCTTTCAGGACGGCAACGGGAGGATCGGGCGGCTGCTCCTCTTCAAAGAGTGCCTGAAGCACAACATCGTGCCGTTCATCATTGACGAGGAGCTGAAACTGTTCTACTATCGCGGCTTGAAGGAGTGGAAAAACGAACGCGGGTACCTCCGCGATACCTGTCTCGCCGCGCAGGACAAATTCAAGATCTATCTCGATTATTTCAAAGTGAAATACTGAATCCGCCGCCCTTGCGTTACAAGCGGAGGAGGCGCGCAGAATAGGGCGGCAGGGTGAGAGCCGCGAGAGAGCAGCGCTCGCCCGAGAACAGGTCTTCCCCTTCCCCCTCGGTGAGGCGGAGGGTGCAGTCCGCGCCGTCGATGTTGAGCGCGGCGACAAGGCGCTCCCCCTCCCATTCCCGCTCAAAGGCGAGGCTCGTCCCCTGCACGGCGAGTTTGCGGTAGCTGCCGTAGGCGAGCACGCGCGAATGGCTGCGGATGCCCGCGAGCTTTGCGATGTGCGCGGTGAGGGCGGGAAAAGCCGCTCGGTCGAGGTCGTCGATACAGGGGCGGAGGCGGTAGTCATGGTCGGATTTGTCCCCCTCCGCGCCGAACTCCGAGCCGTAGTACACGCACGGGATGCCCGGCATCGTGAAGAGCAGGGTGTAGAGGTTGAAGAGGTTGCGCCTCTCTCTGAGCGCCGTCGCGGCGCGTTCGACGTCGTGATTGTCGACAAAGGAGAAGAGGTTCTTCCCGCGGAAGAGGCACCACTCGAAGGAGCCGAAGAGACGGGTGAGCGAGTACTCGATCTCGTGCAGATTCCGCGAATTGAAGGCGGAGATCATGCTGCGGAACCCCTCGTAGTTGGTGATGCTGTCGAGCCGTTCGGGGCAGACGTTGAAGCGGTAGTTGGTGAGGTGGACGACTTCCCCCATGAGGAAGAAGTCCGCCTTTTCCTCTTTCACGGTGCGGCGGAGGAGCTCCAGAAACCACGGCGGAAGGAGGTAGGCGACGTCCAAGCGGAGCCCGTCGATGCCGAACTCGCGGATCCAGAAGCGGACGGCGTCCATGAGGTAGGTCTGCACAGCCTCGCAGTCGAGGCGGAGCTTGACCAGTTCGGCGTGCCCCTCCCAGTTCTCGTAGCCGAGCCCGTCGTGATAGGGAGAGTCGCCGTGAAAGTCGATGTTGAACCAAAACCGCTTGTCCGTCTTCTCGCGCTCGCGGAGGACCTCTTCAAAGGGCGGGAACTTCCTTCCGACGTGATTGAACACGCCGTCGAGCACGACGCGGATGCCCGCCTCATGCAGGGCGCGGACGAGATGTTTAAGATCGTCATTGGTGCCGAGACGGCGGTCGACGGTGAAAAAATCCACCGTGTCGTAGCCGTGCTTCACGCTCTCGAAGAGGGGGTTGAGGAGCACCGCCCCCACCCCGAGCGCTTTGAGACGGGGGATCTCCTTCTCGATCCTGCCGAGACGGTGCCTCACCCCGCCGAAGTCGTTTTCCCTCTCCGCGCCGCAAAAGCCGAGCGGATAGATTTGGTAGAACACGCTCTCATCAAACCACATATGCGCCTCGTCCGGGCGGCAGGGCGCAAAAAGAGGGCGCATCCCGCCGCCTGTTGATGTTTTTTATGATACTAAGATTATATCACGGCAGAGGGGCGGTGTCAAGCACGAAATTTTTGTGCGAGGGAATTGCAATTTGCGCAAAAAGCGTGTATAATAGAAAAAAACGACAAAAAAGGAGCAGATCATGGATCTTCTCACCTTTCTCAAAACCTCTTACACCCCCCGCCATGCCGTAAAGAACATCGAGCGGATGTTGCAGGCGCGGGGTGCCGTCCGTCTCGACGAAACGGACATCTTCGACACCTCCCCCGCGGACGGATCCGTGGCATGCGGGCGGGTCTTCGGGCATCTCGATGAGGGCGCCCTCTACTATGTGAAGCGGGGCGGGAGCATCATTCTCTTCCGCACGGGCGAAAACGGGCAGGAAAAGTTCGCTGTGGTCGCCTCCCATACCGATTCCCCCTGCCTCAAGCTCAAAGAGAACGCCGCGCTCTCGGACGGGCAGTTCACCCGCCTCAATACCGAGCCCTACGGCGGCGGGCTGTGGTATACCTTCTTCGACAGACCGTTGAAACTCGCGGGCAGGGTCATCCGCCCTCACCCCGAGAACCCATTCGCCCTCGTCAGCGAGCTCTTTGAGAGCGACTTCGACGTCGTCCTCCCCTCCCTCGCCATCCACCAGAACCGCGAGGCGAACGAAAAATTCGCCCCCAACCTGCAGACGGAGCTCCCCCTGCTCTCCCTCGGGAAGACTGATTTCGACCGTCTTCTCAACGGTGCGATCGCCTACGATCTCTTCGCCGTGCCCGACGTCGCCCCCTTTGTGAGCGGCGCGCAGGAAGAATTTCTCTCCTCTCCCCGTCTCGACGACCTTGCGGGGGTGTATACCTCCGTGTGCGCCCTCCTCGACGCTGCGCCGCTGAGCGGAACGACGCAGGTGTGCGCCTGTCTCGAAGCGGAGGAGATCGGGAGCCGCACCTATGCGGGCGCGGGAGCCGACTTCTTGCGGAGCACCCTCGAGCGCATCGCCGGGGTTTTCGCAAGCCCCGACAGCTTTACCCGCTCCCTCCTCCTCTCCCTCGACAATGCGCACTCCCTCCACCCCAACCACCCCGAGACGTGCGATCCCACAAACCGTGTGGTCTTGGGCGGGGGCGTCGTCATCAAGGGACATGCGGGCGGGGCGTACACGACGGATGCCATGACCTCCGCCATGGTCAAGACGATGCTCCGCCGTGCGGGCGTGCCCTTCCAGACCTTCTATAACCGTTCGGACGCGCGCAGCGGCTCGACCCTCGGCGCCATCTCCCTCTCGGAGGTGAGCCTCCCCTCCGTCGACATCGGACTGGCGCAGCTCGCCATGCACTCCGCCGTCGAAACGATGGCGCGCAGCGACCTCGACGCGCTCAAAGCCGCCCTCGACGCCTTCTATGCCTTCGACCTCCATTACCACGACGACAGCGCGATCGTCTACCGCGCAGAGGACGACCGATAACAAAATGATTCCCAAAAAACAGCATAAAAACCCCGCCGTAAAAGACAAACCGTCTCTGCGGCGGGGTCTTGTTTTTTAAACGGTGACCTCAAACGGGGGTACCATGTCCGAAAAAGACAGGCGCGCTTCCCAAAATGGAAGCGCGCCTGCGCAAAATTTCTTTCCCGGAAATGGACAGCTTATTCGAGTTCGAAGGCGCCCGTGTAGAGTTGGTAATACTTGCCCTTGAGGTCGATGAGCTGCTCGTGGGTGCCGCGCTCGATGATGCGCCCCTGCTCGAGCACCATGATGACGTTGGAGTTCTTGACGGTGGACAGGCGGTGCGCAATGACGAACACCGTTCTGCCCTCCATGAGCGAATCCATGCCGCGCTGGACGATCGCCTCCGTGCGGGTATCGATGGAAGAGGTCGCCTCGTCGAGGATCATGACGGGCGGGTCGGCGACCGCGGCGCGTGCGATGGAGAGGAGCTGGCGCTGCCCCTGCGAGAGGTTAGCGCCGTTCTGGTGGAGCATCGTGTTGTACCCCTCGGGGAGACGGGTGATGAAGTCATCCGCGCCCGCAAGTTTCGCCGCGGCGATGCACTCCTCGTCGGTCGCATCGAGCTTTCCGTAGCGGATATTGTCCATGACGGTGCCCGTGAACAGGTTGGTGTCCTGCAAGACCATGCCGATCGCGCGGCGCAGTTCCCCCTTCTTGATCTTGTTGACGTTGATCCCGTCGTAGGTGATCTTGCCGTCCGCGATGTCATAGAAGCGGGTGAGGAGGTTTGTGATCGTCGTCTTGCCCGCGCCCGTCGCACCGACGAACGCCACCTTCTGCCCCGGACGGGCATAGAGAGAGATGTCGTGCAGAACGATCTTTTCGGGGTCGTAGCCGAAGTCGACGTCGAACATGCGGATGTCGCCGAGCAGCTTGGTGTAGGTGACCGAGCCGTCCGCCTTGTGCGGGTGCTTCCACGCCCAGATGCCCGTGCGTTCGGCGCTCTCGGTGAGGGTGCCGTCGGGGGCTTCGTTCACGTTGACGAGGGTGACATAGCCCGCGTCTTCCTCCGGCTTCTCATCGATGAGGGCGAAGATGCGCGCCGCGCCCGCAAACGCCATGACGACCGAGTTCACCTGGTTGGAGACCTGGTTGACGTTGTTGGAGAACTGCCGCGTCGCCTGAAGGAAGGAGACGAGCAGGGAGATGCTGAACACGCCGAGGCTCGCGTCGAAGAGGACGCCGAAGCCCACGTTTTTGGTGCCGTTTAAGATAAACACGCCGCCCACGAGCGCGACGATGACATAGAGCACGTGCCCGATATTCCCCAAAATGGGCATGAGCATGTTGGCGTAGGTGTTCGCGCGGGTGGACTGTTCGCAGAGGTAGTCGTTGACCTTGTCGAAGTCCTCCTTCGCCTCCTGCTCGTGGCAGAAGACTTTGACGACCTTTTGCCCGTTCATCATCTCCTCGATGAAGCCTTCCGTCTTGGCGACTGCGCGCTGCTGACCGAGGAAGAACTTGCTCGCGCCGCCGCCCACGATCTTGGTGACAAGGAGGATGGCGAGGACGCTGAACAGCACGATGAGGGTGAACCAAAGGCTGTACCAGAGCATGATGGCGATGAGGGTGAGCACCATGACGCCCGACTGCAACAGCTGCGGGATGGACTGCGAGATCATCTGGCGGAGCGTATCGATGTCGTTCGTGTAGTAGCTCATGATGTCGCCGTGGCTGTGGGTGTCGAAGTAGCGGATGGGAAGATCCTGCATCCCGTTGAACATCTGC
>CANQNB010000018.1 GCA_947625065.1 uncultured Clostridia bacterium
TCACCGAAGTCCAGGGCGTGAACAGCGAGACCCCCGAAGCGGCGATCACCTACTCCTGCAACGGGCAAGAGGGGGTTTCGACCGTTAAGGCGCTCAATCTTGTCAACGCCAACACTTACGAAGTCTCCTACACGGTCGCAGAGACCGAAAACTACGAAGCCAAGACCGGCTCCTTCTCCGTCACGATCGCGAGGGCGAAGTACACGGTCACCGCGCCCGAAAACGCAGATCTCACCTACAACGGCACGGCGCAGGGCGAAGGCATCACATTCAAGGGCGTGAACAGCGAGCAGCCCCAAGCGGATGTGACCTACTCGTATGGCGGTCAGGAGCAATCCACAGTTGCGGCGCTCAATCTTGTCAACGCTACCACTTACGAGGTGCGTTACACGGTCGCAGAGACCGAAAACTATGAGAAAGCCGAAGGCTCCTTCTCCGTCACGATCGCCCCGAAGACGCTCTCGCCGAGCGCCAAGACCGCGGACACGGTGTACGACGGCAACGCCAATAGACTGAGCGAAGACACCGTAAGGACCGCTCTGCTCGGCGGGGTGGACGGCGTTGTTGAGGGCGATAGAGCCGGGCTGTTCTCGTTCGCAGTCGGCTATGATAAAGGCGGCGTTGCCGGATTTGCCGGCATCAAGAATGCGGGCACTTATACCGTCACGGCGACATGCAACAACGCGAACTATTCGTTTGACGCCGTCACCTACACCTTCACGGTCAGACCCGCAGACTTTACCGTCTCCGTAACTTCCCGCGAAGCCAAAATCTATGGCGCTAAGGATTATTTCGGAAGCGTCCTGTTGAAGGACGGCGAAGTCACTCCCTCCACGTCTGTCAACGGCTTCGATTTTGCGGGATTAATGATAAAATATCGTCTCGGAGAGGAAGGCGGCTTTGACAGTGCGGTCGCGCTGAAGAACGCGAACGACTACACCGTCTATTATCAGATCACGGACGGCGAGGGCAACTTCAACACAAAAGAAGGTTCCTTCACCTTCACGATCAACAAAGCGGCGTACACTCTGAGCGGCAACACCGCAGAGAGTTATACCGATCGGTTCACCTACAACGGCACGGAGCAGAACGGTCGGATCACCGTGACCGCAAAGGGGATCGGCGAAGATGCCGGTACCGTTTCCAAGACGGCTTCCCTTTCCTTTGCAAAGCAGGGAGCGTCGGATGTTACCACCTTCAAGGATGCCGGCACTTACACCGTCTCCTACACGGTCGCAGCGACCGAAAACTATGAGAAGGCAACAGGCTCCTTTGAGGTCACGATCAATAAGGCAAATCTCACTGTGAGCTTATCTTCCCGTGACGCCAAAACCTATGCCGCTAAGGATTATTTCGACAGCGTCAAGTTGACGCAGGACGAAGTCACGGCTCCTACCGTCACCGGCTTCGATTTTGCGGGATTAACGGTCACATATCGTCTCGGAGAGGAAGGCGCTTATACCGATTCGATCACGCTGAGAAACGCGAACACGTACACCGTCCATTATCAGATCACGGACGGCGAAGGCAACTTTAACATGGCAGGAGGTTCCTTCGCCTTCACGATCAACAAAGCGGCGCTCTCGCTGAAAGATACTGCAACGGCAGGGGTCACTGCAACTTACAATGCGGAGAACCATTTCAAAGCGATCACGCAGGAAATGGTCGACGGACTTTTTGGAGACGACGGCAGCCAATTCGAAGTCAAATACGGCAAGACGAAATCGGACTATGGCGAAGCGTTTGAGCTCACCAACGTCAATGACATTTCCGAAAACGGTGAGGGCATTGTCTACTTCATCGTTTCGGCAGGCGACAATTATACGTCGGTCGAAGGTCAATACAACGTCAAGCTCGACAGGGCGCAGCTTGTAAAACCTATGGCGGATTCTACAAAGTTCACTTATAACGGAACGGCGCAGAGTTATACGCTTGGCGGCGGATATGATGAGTCGAAACTTGATATTACGGGCGACTTGTCCAGAACCGATGCGGGCGATTCTCAAATTACCGTCTCGATCAAGGACAAGATAAACTATGCGTGGACAGATTCTACGCAGACCGACCTTGAATTCACCTTCACGATCGACAAGGCGACGATCACGCCCATTATCGCGGAGGAGAACGAACGCAGCAAGTCTTATGACGGGCAGAATCACTTTGTCGGCGTTACGTATGCAGATCTGTTTAACGGAGACACCGCAACAGTAACGTACAAGAATCGTCAAGACGGCGAATACGGTAACGAATTCTCCGTCATCAATGTTGCCGACAGCTGCACGGTCTACTTCAGGATCGACGCAGGCGACAACTATGTCGTGCTTGAACAAACCTACACCATCACGATCGACCCGAAGGAGTTGACGGTCGAGACGTTGAAGGAGAGCGGCACCTATTCGGGCGGGGAATTCAATGCGACCGACTTCTTCTCCGTCAGCGGTGCAGAAAACAGTGAATCGGGCAATACCGTCTACACGTTTGCAATCACGCAAGGGAACCAGTCGATCAAAAATGCGGGCAACTACACCATCACGCTGACCGCAGGCAACAACTATGCCTTCGAAGGCAAGGCGCCCACCAAGGATGTCACCTTCACGATCGACAAGGCAAGCTATATCATGGACGGCGTGGAATGGAACTACACGGAGCCCTTCACCTATACCGGCAGTGCACACACGGTCACGCTCTCCGAGCTGCCTCAAAAGCTCTCGACCGACACGGAAGGCAAGCAAGTCACGGCAAATTACACCGGCAACAGCTATATCAATGCGGGTAAAAACTACACGGCATCCGTGGAGTTTACCTATGATACCGAAAACTACAATGCGCCCACGGTGGATGACTTGACTTGGGTCATCAACAAGGCGCGGCTCGACAAACTCCCCGAGGGCGTGGAGAAGCCCGTGATCCGCGAACAGATCAACAAGTTCGGCAAGACGTTGAAGGACGTCGCTCTTTCCGCACCCTTCTATTGGGCGGATGGAGACAGCCTCTTAACGCTCAATTCGCACGAATATGACGCATATTATAACTCCGATCCCGCGAACTATGAGAATTTCGACGTCACAATCGAGTTCACCACGCGGAAAGAAAATGCTACGGTCGAATTTGACACGAAACTTATGGAAGGGGATTTCGGCATCACGGCAGAAGATTTCCCGAAAAATGGATTTACCGCAAAACATGAGGATGGCACCGTATTCGAGGCGAATGAGCTGGATGATCTCAAGATGACCTTTGGCGGCGTAGATTTTACCGTCGGAAGCACGTACCTTGCTACCGTGACCTTCTCTGCGTTAGAAAACAACTACTATGTGCTTACCGGAACGACCGCATTTGATGACGTACTTGTCAAGATCAAGTCGGTCGATGTCGGTGGCACGCTCTATACGATCGAAGATGCATTGAATATTGCGGATAAAGGCACGATCACCGTAAAGAACAATACCGCGTTTGCAGCGCAAAACGTCGCACAAATTGCAGGCTACACGGGTGATAATTATTACACCGTTAAATCCGGCGTCACGCTGTTATTGCCTTATGGAGATGGAATAACGAAAGATCACGCAACAACAACTAACAAAACTTCCGCATTCGGAAATGTGTCATTGAAGAAAGTCGAGCTTACGATCAGTGATAATATTACGTTGCATAACAAGGGTATGATCACGATTGGTGGCATGATTACGGGACAGCAAGGTGGGCAATCCGGCTGTACCGCCGGTGATCATGCGCAGATCACCATGGGTGCCAATGCAATCATTGATTCCAATGGCAATATAACTGCGTATGGCTTTATTGCGGAAAAAGGGACGAACAACGGTTCCCAAGTCATCATGAATAGCGGTACGCTTCTCGTTCCCTTCATTGTCGCGGAACATCGAGGAGGCACTCAATTTGGCGATATGGCGGGTGGAACGAATCATGCAAATGATCCCGATTTGAAGACATCTCCATTCAACAGATTCTACATGGAGAATGTGCATCCTAAATTAACCATTTTGAGCGGTGCCGAAGTGAAAGGTCACGCCGATTTGTATGCATCAAGTAGTGATCATGAAACGGACATTGATTTGGTTGGAACGAGCAATCATCTCATTAATTTGTCAACAAGTGCAAAATTGATTGCAAAATACAATGTTGCTGATAAGATCATGAACTTGGAGATCAAAGGAACCGCAACAATATCCCCGCTTTCTATGTCGATCAATGTTGGAATAAGTCTCAGCCTTAGCACAAAGAAAGTTCATTTCCCTGTATCACAACATATGAATGTGACGCTGAGTCCTTTCGAGGACGGGAATCCTGCTATTGTTGATGCAACGGCGCAAAAAATCAAGATTTTACCCGGCGCAACACTTAAAATCAATGAGGGAGCCACTTTGAAAGCGAGCGAACTTGTTGTTTACGATAAGACGTCAATCAACGATATTTCCGATCCTTCATCTGCTTATCCCAAAAAAGGTGAAGACGGAAATTTGATTGTAAACGGCACATTAGAAGCGACGAAATTGGCTGGCTGTGTTCAAACTGAGGTGGATGGTGCTAAGTTGAATGTTCAAGAAAATGTTATAGTCACCCAGGAGCTTAGGAAAAACACGCCGTATTCTCAAAGAGAAATTATGATGAATGCAAAGGGGCACGGTTCGCTATACAAGATAATTACTTCGATTTTGACTGGGCAACTGTATTGCGGCTCCACAAAATCGGTGACTGGAGAACTTGGTGTGGGTAAAATGATTTCCAAGGACAAAGCATGGATTACTGATAATTCTACTTTCGATATAGAATATCACTTCTTTACTCGCGATTCGATTGATGGCGAAAAGCAAGCGCTTGAAGGTGCGGAAGTCAACCTTAACAACCCCACGGTCTATACGCATAATGGATTCACTTTGGCAGATCCTTCATGTTCTGGCTATGAGTTTGTCGGGTGGTTTATGAATGCAGATTGCACGCAATCCATCGAAGCAATCGACGGTAACGGCTACAATAATGAGGCAATCACGCTCTACGGTCTCTTCCAAAAGCTTCCTGATGGTGTCGTAAGTTATACTCTAACGCTTAATGGAAATGGGGGCGAGATCAATGAGCAAGATACCTCGGTTGTCAGTATCAAAAACACAGATCTCGACAGCTATGTTTTGCCTCGACTTACGCGTGAAGGCTACGATTTCTTGGGCTGGACAAAGACGAACGATGTGTCTGATACGGAATATATCTCCACATTAAAAGCTGCTGATTTCGGTGAAGGGAATGCCACAACCCTCTATGCGCAGTGGGTGATTCATACATTCACATTGAAAATAACGAAAGGAGACGGTTGCACGGTATCGATTTCTGTCACGACGAATGGCACAACACAAACATATAACGCGACTCAAACGATTAGCAATGTTCCTTATGGTTCAAAGGTGAAAGTTGAATCTGGTGGTGCAATAGATGGTTATAGTTTGTTCTCCATAACCTCTGACCCCGCCGGATTGGTCATTGGAGTTGGCAGTGAATTTGTAATGACACAAAATGTAACCATCACAACATCTGCCGCAAAAGATTCGACGTCGTGTGTTATTGAGGGCACATTGATTTTGATGGCGGACGGAACGACAAAGAAGGTCGAAGATTTGAAGATAGGCGACCTCGTTATCGTGTTCAATCATGAAACAGGCAAATATGAAGTCGCCCCCGTGCTTTACAATGTACACTCGGGGAGCGACGGTGAAAAAGCGACAGTTATACGTTTGGAGTTCTCTGATGAAACAACAATCGGTATAACGTATAAGCACTTCCTCTATGACCTTGATTTGAATTGTTATGTGTTGATCGACGAAGAAAATGCACATGAATTTATCGGGCATAGATTTGCGAAAGTAAGTAGTGAAAATGGCGAGTACGAGACTATTGGAATCACCTTGACAAATGTAACGATAAAGGAGGAGATAATCAAGTTTTATTCTCCCGTAAGTGTATATCATACGAATCTCATTACAGAAGGATTGCTTTCTCATACGACATGGCCGATTATCGGCAATCCAGAAGGTTTCATGAATTACTTTGAGTTTGACGAGAATATGAAGTATGACGAAGAAGCAATGCGGTCTGATATTGAAAAGTATGGTCTCTACACTTATGAGGACTTCGAGGGTGTTTTGAGCGAGGAAGCCTTCTATGCGGGACCGTGGAAGTATTTCAAGGTCGCTGTTGGAAAGGGGCAGCTTACTTGGGACGAAATATGCAGAGCCATTGACTGGTTGTACAACAGCGGCGAATTGGATGCGCTCTAAGGAAATACTTTTCGCCGCCCCCGTTTTGCGGGAGTAAAACGGGGGCGGCAAAACCTCGTAAAACGCTGCAAAAACCTCGTAAAACGCTGCGAGAGCCTCATCAAAACACAACAAAGTCATCAAAAAGAGCCAAGCAACCGTAACAACAGCAAAAGAATCGAAAGGAGAAAGATATGACATACTGCTATCGTTGCAACATGTCGTTTGCGGACGACACGCCGAGATGCCCGGGTTGCGGGGCGGAGACACAGCCTCTGCCTCCTACATATATGGAACACTCGAACGCAATTTCGGAGGGGCGCGGCAATGCGCTGCAGGGACGGGGGATGCCCGTCCGTGGGAAGGCGGAACGGAAAGAGGTCGTGCGCGTCCGCGGGCTGTACAAAAAGTACTCGAAGAAGGCGGACTGGGCGGTGACGAACGTCACGTTCAGCTGTCGTGAGGGTGAGATCGTGGGGCTTCTCGGGCACAACGGTGCGGGGAAGAGTACCACCTTAAAGTGCCTCGAGGGGATGCTTCCCTATGAGAAGGGGGAGATCGTCATCGACGGGCACGACATCAAGAGGGAACCGCTTGCGGCGAAGGCGAGCATGGGGTTTGTGACGGACAATCACGCTGTCTTCATCAAGATGACGGGGATGCAGTACATCAACTTCATGGCGGACGTCTACAAAGTGCCGACGGAGCTTCGGGTGAAGAGGCTCAAGGCGCTCGAGCAGGTCTTTCAGCTCGGGGATGCGATCAACAATCTTGTCTCTTCCTACTCTCACGGTATGCGGCAGAAGGTGTGCATGATGGGCTCGCTCATCCATCACCCCAAGCTGTGGATCCTTGACGAGCCGATGACCGGTCTTGACCCCCGCACGATGAAGGCGGTGCAGGATTTCATGCACAAATATGCGGCGGCGGGGAACACGATCATCTTCTCTTCGCACGCCCTCAACACGGTGGCGAAGCTGTGCGACAGGGTGGTGCTTATCCGCAAAGGACAACAGATCAACGACATCAACGTGAAGAGGATCTTTGCGCTGAATCCGAATTTTGATTTCGAGGAGTACTTCCTGAAAAATGAGAGACAAGATTGATTTTTCGCTCGTCGGGGCGCTTCTCCGCAAGCAGCGGCAGGAGCGCAGGTATGTCTTTTCGAAGGGGCATTTCGACGTTCTCGGATTTCTTTTGCAGATCGCGCTCATTGCCACGTTTGCGGCGTTCTTTGTGGTCTTTTTCGGGAGGTTCATCGACATTTACCTCACGATCAAGACGCACAGTCTGCCCGATGCGCCGCAGCGGCTCTATGAACTGCTCACGATCGCATACATGCTCATCATCGTGTTCATGACGGTGAGCGGCATGACGGCGATCACCCGCGAGATGTTCCTCGCCGACGACCTCAAGCTCTTCTCGGCGATGCCGGTGGGGGCGAAGACGCTGTTCGTCGCCAAGCTCATCTCCATCTACCGCAGCCAGTTCGTGTATTCCTTTGTTGCGCTGCTTGCCGTCAACCTGACGGCTGCGATCGCGACGGGGCAGGGGGCATGGTTCTACTGCATGACCGTGCTCATGATCTTTTTGCTGCCTGTGATCACCATCGCGTTCGCCTCCATTTTGGCGCTTCCGTTCTACGCGATACGGCGGTTCCTGCAATCGCGCTTCGTGTTGATGTTCATCGTCGTCACCCTGCTCACTGCGGGGGCGTTCGTGCTCTATTCCTTCGTCCTCGGTGCGGTGAAGGACCTCCTTCTCGGCGACGACATCCGCTACTTCTTCAACGAAGGGGTGATGAACGGCATCCGCACCGCCTGCCAATACTTCTTCCCCGCGAACTGGATCGCGAGCTTTGTATTGAAGCACGAGCTCGTGTGGAGCATCACCGGCATCGTGCTCGTGACCGCCGCCTGTGCGGTCGTGGCGATGCTCATCATCCGCAGCATTCTTACGCGGGTCTTGCAGGCGCGCATTTCGGGTGACGAAAACTTTATGTATCCCGAGCAGGACGTTACGCCCCTCGGCTCCTCCTTCACCGCGCTCCTGCGCAAGGAGTTCGTGCAGATCTTCCGCACGCCCTCCTATATGTTCTCCTACTTCTCGATCGCCGTCCTGATGCCCCTCATGGTCTACTTCTGCATCGACGTCGGTTCTTCGCTTGTGAAGACGCTCGTCGGCGTCAATGTCGACCTCGAGCTCGCCCTCTTCCTCACCCTCCTGTTCAGTGCGCTCACCAACGTGTTCTGCGCGACGAACATCAGCCGCGAGGGTCCGATGTTCTATTCGGTGAAGGCGCTGCCCGTCTCCTGCGAGCGGGTGTTCCTGAGCAAGATCTTCTTCTGCATGATCGTCTCCATCATCTCGCAGGTGATCTCGGCGGTCGTGCTCGGGGCGACAGGATATGTGAGCTGGGGAGTCGCGGCGTTCATCTTTGCGATCGGCACGGTGTTCAGCTTTGCGCAGATCTGCTTTGCGACCCGCTACGATTTCAACCACGCCCGCTTCTCCTCCGAAGAGGACGGGGAGATCAAGGAATCGGGGAGCACCGTCTCGACGATCATCGTCCTCGGCATGCTGTTCGCCTTCCTCATCGGCGGCGTCGTTCTCATCGCACGCATCCTTCTCGCGCTGCGGCTCGATGAAGCGGCGTCCTTCGGCTACCTCACCTACATCATCGTCAGCGTGATCACCGTCGTCGTTGCGGTGCTCTCGTTCGTCTATCTCATCGCGAACATCAAGAAAAAATATTATGAGTTCAGCGGAGGAGGTTTAATGTGAGAAAAAATGTCATCGCACTCATGCTGGTGCTCCCGCTCCTCTTCGTGTTCGTCGTCTTTTCTGCCGTGTCGACCGCCAGCCTCGGCGTCCTCATCGCGGTGACGGGCATCGAGATCAAGGGGAAACCCGCAGGCAACACCCTCTACATCAACCTCGCAAAATACAGCCTGGAGGAGGCGTATGAGCTCGACGTCGGCGTCAAGCCTGCCAACGCCAGCAATCAGGAATACGACTATTTCGTCGAGTCGGACGGCGGTTCTGCCGTCGCCGACATCGAGATGGTGGGCAACAAGATCCTCCCGCACTCGGTGGGGAGCGCGCGCATCACGGCGCAGAGCCGCGATGGCGCCTACCGCGACAGTATCTCCGTCGTCGTGACCTCTTCGGCGCCCTACGACTTCGGCTTCGCCCTCTACCATGCCGCGACCGATGAGGGGAAGGAACACAACCTTATCACCTTCGACCGCGAGGCGGGGAGCTACGTGGCGGCGGACAAGGACCTCGTCACGGGAACCTATACCTATGGGGTCAACGTCCTCCCCGAGGGGCTCGCGAGCCCCGTCATCCGGCCCGTCAAGGGGTATGAGGACGCCGTCATCGTCGACGAGGCGAAGGGGACCATCCTCTTCCCGTTCGGCGGAGAGGTGGCGTTCGATGTCACCATCCCCAGCTGCGTGCGGGAGGACAACCGCACCAAGCGGGTGAAACTCACCGTCGTCCCGTCGCACGATGCGCCCATGCTCGTCAACGGCACGACGCAGGAGAGCATCTCCGTCGGCATCATCAACGAGGACAGCTCCGATTGGCGTCCGCGCACGGAGATCTTCGTGCAGACGGGAGAGGGGCTCACGCTCACCGAGGAGGAGATCTCCGTCTCCCCCAACGGGACGGCGACCCCCTCATTGACCGAACTCGGCGGCGGGAAGTACCGCGTCGGCGTCGTGTTCGAAGATACGGCGCAGAGCGTCTCCCTCATCCTCCGCGCGGTGGGTGCGGACGGGAGCCGCGAGACCAAGACGGTGACCTTCGACTTCGAGATCTTCTCCTTCCACCTGAGCACGGAGGGATTGCAGGAGGCGATCGCAGACGGCGGTTCGCAGATGCTCCTCCGCGAACAGTCCATCATCTTCTCCGTCGTGCCCGAGTTCGAAGTGAACGGCATGCTCTATCTGTGGGACGTCATCGACCACAACGGCGCCGAGCTGCCTCCGTCCCGCTATGAGGACATGATCGTCCTCGACCCGACCAACGGGGGAGCCAACCCCGAGGGTTCCCGCTGCAAGGTGACGGCGATCGGCTACAACTCTCTCATCCTGCGTGCGCGCGCCGCTTACCTCGACGGCAACGGCACCCTCCGTCCCTATGCCACGGTGGAGCCCGTCCGCGTGACGGTCAGCGTGACCGAGGAGGTCTCGAGCATCCAGTTCAACAACATCTACTTTGAGAACGGCGGAAAGGAGGAGGCGCTCGACAGGGACCATGCCAAGAACAGCCTCGGCGGCATCCTCACGATCGCGCACAACCACTACGTCGGCAGGACGCTCGAGGTCGCGGAGTCGGTCTATGAGATCGAAGTGGAGGGCATCGACGAGAAGCGCATCGACGAGACGACGGGGGAGAACGCGAGAGTGCTCCGTCTCTCGAGTTACACGGCGCATGCCGTCGACCCGTCCGATCCCGAAAAGCCCTCCGCGCTCATCCCAGACGGGAATCTCCGCTTCGTCAACACCTATTCGCCGACGGGGGAGATCGTCGGTGTGCGGCTGCGCATCACCCTTCCGCGCGAGTCCAACGATGCGGGCGAGGTGCTCATCGTCGTCGAATGGGCGGCGAACGACAGCTTCGGACGGAACGTGTCCTACTCCCTTCCTCTCAACGTCGTCAACAACGGTATCCGGGTGAGCACGAGCCCGCAGCTCTTCGACGCCACCGAGAACCGCAATTCGCCCATCGTGCTCAATGCCGACATCAGGCTCGGCACCGATCAGACGGGCGCGCCCATCACCGACATCGAACAGCGCAAGGCGCTCGTCCACACGATGCCCTCCACCTACAATTCGCAGTTCTACCAAAACCTCGGCACGCCCGAGGAGGCAAACGTCCTCTATGTCATGGAGTTCCGCTTTGACGTCTATGGCAACGGCTATACGGTCAATGCCGAACTGTTCACGAACTCGCGTGACACGGCAGACCAGCCCAATCTCTTCCGCGGACCGCGCGATCTCGTCAGCGTGGGCGGCATCGCCTCGGTCGCCGCACAGGACAACATCGCCTTCCTCTGCCGCACCGACGGCGTCACTCTCTTCAATGTGATCCTTCTCGGGTGCGATGACGGCACTCTGCAGGAGGAGGGCAGCACCCTGAGCGACCTTGCGAAGCTCAACCTCGTCGGGACGACCCTCGAGATCAATGCCGATGTCAACGTGATCAACTGCCGTATCCGCAACGGGCGCAACGTCGTGCGCGTCTACGGCGGCAACCGCGACGGCGCGGCATACTTCGTCAACGACCGCCGCACGATCATGGGCATCGACGACGCCGACCGCATCCTCGTCAACATCGAGGGATGCGTCATCTCGCAGGGGCGGGAATTCCTCCTCAAACTCGGCGCCAACCGCGCCCTCCAAGCACTCAAAGACAGCGGGCTCGGCATCGACAACGGGGTCGAACCCACCCTTCTCAACGCCCTCGGCGAGACGTACAGCAACCCGAGCAGCGAGGCGCCCGACGGCAACGAGACCCTTCTCGCCGACCCCGAGTTCTACCGGCTGTATGTCATGACGGACGTCACCCTCAAGGACAGCGTCCTCGAGAGGAGCGGTCTGTTCGCCGTCGGCGTCGAATCCAACTTCTCGGGCGAGGCGCTCTACAAGTCGGAGAGCGGATCGTCGGGGCTCCTCGCCTCGTGGGCGGGCACGGGCGGCACCTCCTTCTCCTGCCTCCTCCGCCTCTCGGGCGACGTGCGCATGTATGACTGGAAGGACCTCAAACTCATCGACAGCCGCACTCTCATCCAAGTGGCGGACGGCGCCAACGTCGGCGACTACGACTTGAGCTCCTTCTCCCTCGACGTCGCCAAGATGCTCTCCATCGTGAAGAGCGACGCTTCGGGGCAATACAGCGACATCTACCTCGAGACGAAGGACGAAGGGGGCAACCTCATCAACTATGTGCACGGCGGTATTGCCTTCTACGGCGGCGGAAGAAATTATTCGATGCTCGACACCTCCGCCCTCGACGAGTCTCTCCGCGATTTGCACCGCTACTATATCAACATCAGCGTTCTCCGCAACGACAGCGAGACGAGCGGGCTCGCCCAGATCCTTCCGAGGGCGGCGGGCACGCAGGACTTCCGCTTCTACATGTACGACGCCTCGAGCGCGAACAGCTACGAAAAGCAGAAGGCGGACGCCGCCGCGGGTTCAAGTTACAGCGGCATCAGGCAAGTTTCTCCGTTCGCATAACGCCTGCGCATCTGTGCAACTTAAAAGCCGCCGCGACTGTGGCGGCTTTTCGCATGCCATTTTTGCAATTTCGAAAATTGTCGAAATAAATTTTGCGGAAATTTGCGGCGCATCCTTGACAAAATCCGTGGAATATGCTATTATTTAGATACATTTCGAAATACGGAGGACAAGGCGATGATGGATGTGTGGGGTGCGCTTGCAGACCGGACGAGACGGGAGATCCTCGATCTTTTGCGCAGCCGACCCTACACGGCGGGGGAGATCGCCGACCAATTCTCCCTTTCGGCGGCAACGGTCTCCCATCACCTCTCCATTCTGCGCGAGACCAAGCTGGTCACCACGACCCGCCGCGCGCAGACGATCATCTATGCGCTCGACCCGCGCGCCCTCCGTCAGCTCATGCGCGGGCTTGCGGAATTTCTCAACGGCTGATATGAAATCTTCTGTCTTCTATACCGTCACGTCTCTTCTCGGTCTCATCGCGTTTGCGGCGGTGACCGCCTTTCTGCCCGCACAGGTCTCCGTGCACTACACGGGCGGGGTTGCCGACCGGTTTGCCTCCCCGTGGGTCTTTCTCGCCTTTCCCGCGGCGGCCGCCATGCTCTCCTTTGCGGTGTTTGCCGTCGGCGCACGGATGAAGCCGCCCCGCCGGGCATATGTGCTGCTCGCCCTCTTTGCAACGGGCGGCGTGCTCTCGTCGCTCGGCTGGGGATTTCTCGCCCATGCGGCACAGGGCGCAGCCTTCGGGGATCGTATCGCAGTCATGCCGTGGCTCATCGCCGCGCTCTCGCTCACGACGCTCGGCATGCTCACGGGGTACCTCTTCGGGGCGCTCTCGAAATTGCCCGTCCTGCTCTCTTCGCGCGCACCCGTCCTGTTCGCGGCTTCGCTGGCGGGGCAGGTCGTCTGCATCGCGCTCGCCTTTTCGGTGCCGCCCGCATACGACTGGATCGGCTTCCTCATCGCATGCGTTCTGCTCACGGTCGTGCTCCTGCCGCCTCCCGCACGCCTGAGAAATTGACCGGAACATCCCCACGGGGTGGGGGTGTTTGCATGTTTTGGAGAATTTTTTTTCGAAAACCGCCCCGTTTTTGCAAAAATGTGCTATGATACCGAGTGATACCCCGCACGCGCGGGATATGGGGGAAGTATGGACAAACGGGAAGGGGAGCCGCCGCGCAGCAGGCTGAGCTCCCACATCGACGCAGACAAAGAGTGGTATCTCTCCCTCCTCGACAGGGAGGGACAGCTTTGTCATGAGCAGGAGCATCTGCGGCTCGTCCTCTCCGCCCTGAAAAAGGTCTATCTTGCCCGCCATAAGGCGAAGATCAACGCGGCGAAGGCGGCGATCGACGCCATCCACGAGGCGGGTAGCTATTCGCCCGAGGAGTACGTCCGCCTTTTGCGCATGAAGGAGGAGATCGCAAAGGAAGAGGAGATCTTAGGCGGGTATAAGCACTTCTTCGAAGAGCCCTACTTCGCCCGCATGGACGTGATCGAGAGCGAAGAGGGGTATTTCGCCTACTACATCGGCAAAAAGGGGGATTACAGTCTCGAAATCGTCGATTGGCGCGCCCCCCTCGCCGTCAAATATTACCAGAAGAGCTGCGTCCGCTTTGCGATCAACGGGCACGATTACCGCACCGTGCTGCGGCGTGCGCTCTCCGTCAGAAACGGAAAGCTCCTCGATTTCAAAAACGAGTATCTCTCGGTGAAGGACGTGCTCACGCCCGAGGAGATCGCGGGCAGGGACGAGGAGATCCTCTTCGACCCCTATCTGCGTAGCATCCTGCAGGGGAGAAAGGACGATGTCCACATCCACGACATCATCCGCACGATCCAGGAGAAGCAGTACGACATCATCACCCGCCCCGAGCGGGAGAGCTTTGTTCTGCAGGGGTGCGCGGGCAGCGGAAAGACGATGATCCTCCTGCACAGGCTCAGCTATCTCATGTACAACAACGAGAAGCTGCGTCCCTCCGACGTGCTCGTCATCACCCCGTCCGACAGCTTCAACGCCTTCATCGACGAACTCTCCGAGGTCCTCGAACTCGAACGGGTGCGGACGGTCACCATGCGCGACTACTTCTTCCAGACCCTCAAAAACGAGGGCATCGACCTCGCCTCCCGCTTCACGGGGGACCGCGAGAGCAGGGACTACCTCGTCTATCTCTATTCTGCCGCCTTCCCCCGCACCCTCGAAAGGCGCATCGGGAAGATCTATACCGACCTTAGGGGGCTGTTCACGGGGGAGGAGTGCCGCGAGGTCGCCGAACGCATCCTCGACGAATGCACGGGCTTCCGCACACGGTTTGCGCGCATCCGCAACGCGTCCTCCCGCATCCGCAGAGCGGTCTTCGGCGAGTTGAAGGAGGGCAAGGAGGGGGGATTTTACTACAACAAGCCCCTCCACGGGCTCATGGGCGTCTTTTTGGGGGCGGAGGACTTTCTCCACTATGTCCTCAGGGAAGCCCCCGGCACGCCCGACCGCTTCTTCACCCTGTTCAGCGAGTTTTTCCGCTGCATCCGCACCATCTCGGAGATCGGGGCGGAGACGTTCGAGAGGGCGCTGCGCGACCTTTCCGCCCTCTCCTCCACGCTCGATGCCGAGATCAGCGACCTCATGCGCTACCGCACCGTCAGCGGCGGCAAGGTGACCTTTCCGTACGCCGACCGCATCCGCAAGCGCGAGGAGATCAAAGAGGAGATCGCCCTCATCTGCGGCGTGCTCACCGACATCGAGGACAAGACCGCGCTCTTTGGCGAGTTTTACGGCGTCCTGCGGCAGATGAGCTACTGCGCCGACCTCGGCAAGTGCAGGGACAAAGTCGACATCGCGCGCTGGCTGTACCGCGAGACGGTGAAGAGGGACAAGAAGAAATTTAATCTCCAAGGCGTGTACCCCTCCGACGGCTACGCCCTCACCCGCATGCTCTTTTGCGCGGGGAGGGAACTCCTCCCCCGCCCCGCCTTCGTGTTCATCGACGAGGGACAGGACATCTCCGCGGGGGAATACGACCTCCTCAAAGGCATCCACGCAGACGCCGCGTTCAATATCTTCGGCGACCTGAAGCAGAACATCACCCCGTGGCGCGGGGTTGGGGACTGGGGGACGCTCGGCTTCCCCGTCTACCGCCTCGAACAGAATTACCGCAACACCAACGAGATCGTTGAGTACGTCTCCGGGGTGCTCAACGCGGACATGGTACCCATCGGCATGCACGGGAGCCCCGTCGCAACGGTCGAACTCAGCCGCCTCGCCGCCTTTTTCCGCGGGAAGAACGGGCTCAAAGCGGTCATCGCAAGGGAGGAGGACCTGCCCCGCCTCGCAAAACGGGGGTTCAAGCTTCTCTCAAAGGAAGGAAAGCTCTCCAAAAAGGCGGTGAACGTGATGTCCGTCTACGAGAGCAAGGGGCTCGAATTCTCGGTAGTGGCAGTTTATCCCGGTACCATGTCCGAGAATGAGCTCTACATTGCCTGTACGCGCGCCCTCGCCGAGCTCGCGATCATCCGCGGCTGAGAGGCGCAATTCGCTCCCAATAAAAGCGCGATAAAACGTGAGGAAAAGGAAAAACGCATGAAAGACATCTTTTTGCTCGACATGGACGACACCCTCCTCGACTTCCGCAGGGCAGAGCGGGTGAATTTTTCTCAGACCCTCCAAGAAGACGGCATCTGCGCCGACGAGGGGATGCTCGCCCGCTTCCACGACATCAACGACGGGCTCTGGAAGCTGCTCGAACGGGGCGGCATCGCGCGCGAGACCCTCAAAGTGCGGCGGTTCGAGCTCCTCTTCGCGGAGTACGGCATCTCGTCCGACCCCGCCGCCGCGGCAAAGCGGTATTTCGACCGCTTCCCCTCCATCTGCTTCCCCTTCCCCGGGGCGAAGGAGTTTGTGCGCACCCTCTCTCTGCGCGGATGGGCGTACATCGTTACCAACGGCAGCCCCGTCACCCAGCGGCGGCACATCGCGGACGCCGGCTTCTTTGGTTCCAGTACAGTCCCTGATCGTGACCGAAGTCCAGTAAAACCAGCTGGATATGCCGGTATC
>CANQNB010000019.1 GCA_947625065.1 uncultured Clostridia bacterium
CGTGCGCAGCGTCTCCTCCTCGACGATGGCGAAGCAGTCCGCGGGCGTGTCGATCCCATAGGTCGTGAAGGGCACCTCGCCGAGCTCGCGGGAAAAGGCGTCGTCCGCATTGAGGACGCTCTCCCTGCAGCGTTCGCGCGTGAAGAGCAGTTTTTTCGCCCCGCCGTACTTCTCCATGTCCCCGAAGAAATCGAGATGGTCCTGCGTCAGATTGGTAAAGACGGCGAGTTCGAAGAGGATGGGTCCGAGTTTGCGCAGGGCGAGCGCATGCGCCGAGACCTCCATGACGACATACTCCACTCCCCCTTTTGCCATGTCGGCGAGCAGGGAAAAGAGGACGATGGGGTCGGGGGTCGTCAGCTCGGGGGAGACAAAGGTCTCCCCGTACTTCGCCCCGAGCGTGCCGATGCGCCCCGCCCGCCTCCCCGCGGCGGAGAGGATCTCATAGAGCATGTGCGTGACCGTCGTCTTTCCGTTGGTGCCCGTCACGCCGATGAGTTTGAGTTTGCGCTCGGGATGACGGTAGAATGCCGCGGCGAGATTCGCCATCCCCTCCCGCACGTCCCCGACGACGAGGCAGGGCAGGGCGGCGTCTGTTGCATGTTCGCAGACGATCGCCGCTGCGCCCCTCTCCTCCGCCTCCGCCGCAAAGAGATGGGCGTCTGTGCGGGTGCCGGGAATACAGAAAAAGAGATCCCCCCTTCCGGCGACGCGGCTGTCCGTACACAGAGACGAAATGTCCGCATCTCCCCCTATGAGCGTTCCTTGGACCTCTTTTGCAAGTTCGGAAAGTTTCATAAAGCCTCCTGCGGAGCAATGTTCATGATACGGATGATGCCTTCGAAGATCTCCTTTGCACACGGCGCGGCGACGGTCGAACCGTAGTAGCTCCCCTGCGGCTCGTCGAGAATGACGAGCGCGAGATAGCGTGGATCGTTCGCGGGAAAATAGCCCATGAAGGAAGAGACATACTTCCCCTGCGCGATGGCGCCGTTTTCATATTTTTGGGCGGTCCCCGTCTTCCCCGCGACGCGGTACCCCTCGATGTAGGCGTGCTTGCCGCTGCCCTCCCGCACGACCCCTTCGAGCATGGACGAGAGGATGGAGGACGCCTCCTCGCTCACCGTCCTCCCGACGAGAGCGGGCTCGATGGTCTCATGCACGCTGCCGTCCGCAGAGCAGATCTCCGAGACGAGCCGCGGGCTGTAATAATACCCTCCGTTGACGGCAGAAGCCGCCGCACAGGCGAGCTGGAGGGGGGTGACCGCGATCGACTGTCCGAATCCGATGCGGGCAAAGTCGCAGTCGCGGAGGGTGACCTCGGGGAGGAGCATCCCGATCGCCTCCCCCGAAAAGTCGATCCCCGTCGCCCTGCCGAAGCGGAACCTGGCGAGATAGTCGTAAAAGGTCTCCTTGCCGAGGGCGAGCGCGATGTCGACGAAGCAGGGATTGCAGCTGTTGTTGAGCGCCTCTGCGAGCGTCTCGTTCGCATGCTTACCGTCTTTGTGGTCGCTCCAACAGCGGATGGTCGTTCCGTCCACCGTGCGGGTGCGCGCGCTCGGGAAGACGTGGGTCGCGGGGTCGAGCGCCCGTTTGTTCCCGCGGAGGAACTCCTCGATGTCGGCGGCAGCCGTGACGACCTTGAAGGTCGAACCGGGCTCGTACACATCGGAGACGAGGGCGTTGCGGGAGAGGGCGTTGAGGGTCTTCATGTCATCCCGCGGGACGTCGTTGAGATCGTACGACGGGAGATTGACCATGGCGAGCACCGAAAAGTCGCGCGGGTCGAGGACCACGGCGCGCGCCGCCTTGGATGCGGTCTCTTCGAGCGCCCGCCCCATCACTTCCTCGGCGTATGCCTGTATCCGGTAGTCGATCGTGAGCTTGATGTTGAGCCCGTCGCTCGCGGGGAGATAGGCAGCGGAGGCGCCCTCGATGTCGACGCCGACCAGATCGGTCTCGAAGAGGATCTCGCCGTTCTGCCCCGCAAGATAACTGTTGTAGTAGCTCTCCAGCCCCGTCGTTCCCGAGCGGTCATAGGCGGTGAAGCCGATGACCTGGCTCGCCAGCGCGCCGTACGGATAGACCCGCTCATCGTTGCGGGCATAGTAGACGCCGCGCATCTCTGTCCGGGCGATCTGCTCCACCGTCTCCTTGGCGGTCCTGCGGCAGATGGTGATCTCCGACTTCGACTTGTCCGTCAGTTTTGCGAGAACGGCGTCGTAGGATTCGCCGAGCGCATCGGAGAGCAGACGGGCGGCGCCCTCGGCGTCCTGCACAGCATTGGCGCGCGCATAGATCCCGAAACAGGCGCGGTTGGCGGCGAGCGTCTCCCCGTTCGTGTCCAAGATCAGCCCCCTTCCCGCATGGACGGGGATCTCCCGCGTCCATTGGTCGATCGCGAGATAGTGCAGCGTATCCTGCCAGATGAGCTGGATATAGAAAAATCTCCCCAAAAAAAGACAAAAAAGAAAGGTTATTGCCAAGATAACAGCGAATAACCTCTTCTGTAGGACAGTGATGGAAAAGCCTGTCTTTTTGATTGCGTTTCCTCCAAATGGTCGCTCAACGGTACATGCCGTTCTGCTCAGCCCATTCGCCGACGGTCGCTGGATCGGTCGCGTCCTCGATTCTCTGCCCGAGTTCTTCGGAGCTGCGGCGGAGACGCTCGAGTTCAAGACGCTTGCTCGCGATGTCGGCATCCATGTTCCCGATGACGGCGGTGTTGATGCACACGATCATGAGCGCGACAACGATCACGGTGACGACTGCGGCGATGAGCACCTTCGTCTTGGTCGTGAGCGCTGCCCAGAATCCGCTCTGCGGCTCGGTGATCATTTCCTCCTTGACGCCGTGATACCGCATGGTCCGTGCGGTGGGAAGGAGGTCTTCGCTCTCCTGCGCCTCCGCGCTCGCCGTATTTGCAGTATTTGCCGCGGGAGCCGCGACGTCCGCATAGGTGGGCGCATAGACGGGCGCACCGTAGACGGGGGCATAGCTGTCCGCGGCGCTGTCCTTGGGACCCGTCGTGTAGCAGCCCTGCGTATAGGTGGCGTCCTCGAAGAGCATCTTCTTCCCCTGCTGCGCGGGCGCGGGATGAGGGATGTAGTCGGCAAGCCGCGCCGCATTCACGGCAGACGGGTCGACACTGACGAATGCCGGCGCCGCGGGAGCCGTCTCTTCGGGATAGTAGTTGATCTCATGGCGGACGGGCGCAGTTTCCCTCTCTCTGGTGGGCAATGCGCTGTCCAATAATCTCTTGTAGTTTTCGGATATTTCTTTATTGTGGGCTTCCGCCTCTTTGCTTACCTGCGGGGCGGATTTGTATTCGATCGTCTGGTCTGCCACGGTACTCTCACTCCTTAATCGTATTCCGCATGTTGCCCGCTTATTCCTCCCGGGGGAGTTTTCGGGCGATCCTCAGTTTTGCGCTCTTGCTGCGCGGGTTCTCCTCCACCTCTTCCTGTGATGCGGTGAAAGGCTTTTTGGTGATGATTTCGATCTCTTGCTTTTTCCCGCAGACACATACGGGAAAACTTTTGGGACAGGTACACGCGGTCGCGAGGTCTCGGAAGACCTCCTTCACGATCCTGTCCTCCAGCGAGTGAAAGGTGAGGATGCACAGCCTGCCCTCGGGCTTGAGCCTTCTTGCAAAGGCGGTGACGCATTCTCTGAGCCCGTCGAGCTCGCCGTTTACTTCGATGCGGATGGCTTGGAAAACCTTTCTGGCGCATGCCGCAGAGCGGAATTTCGGGGGGATCCCCCCCTCGGTGAGCTCTCTCAACCTGCCCGCCGTGGTGATTCGTTCGTGTTCCCGCGCAAGAACGATGTTTCTTGCGATCGGTCCGGCAAAGCTCTCTTCGCCGTAGTCGCGGAAGATGCGCCTTAAATCGTGTTCGGAGTAGGTATTGACGACCTCCTCCGCCGTGAGCGCGGCGCGCGTATCCATGCGCATATCGAGAGGTGCGTCGGGGATGCGGTAGGCAAACCCTCTGCGCCTGTCGTCGATCTGATGGGAGGAGATGCCGAAGTCGGCGAGGATGCCGTCCACGAGACCGATCCCCTCTTCATCGAGAACATGCTCGAAATTCTTATAATCCGTTCTGTGGAGAGAAAACCTGCCCGCAAAGGGCGAGAGCCTTCTTTCCGCCTCGGCGATCGCCTCGCCGTCCTTATCCGTGGCGATGAGCCGTACCGTGGGATCGGAGCGGAGGATCTCGAAGGAATGCCCTGCACCGCCGACGGTCGCATCCAGGTAGATGCCGCCCTCTTTGATCGCGAGCCCTTCGATCACTTCCCTGAGCATGATAGGCTGATGATAGCCCTCCATCCTCATTGCTCCTTGGGCGACTTCGTTTCGCTCGCGATACCGCTTGCGAGCGAGACATCCATCCCCTCTTGGTCCTCGTTATATCTGCTCAGCAGCCAAAGTTCAACATAGTCGCCCATGCCGACCGTGATGAGCTCGGTGTGATCTTTATCTGCCCCGATGTAGTCCCGCACCCGCTTGGAGAGGGTGATCCTCCCCTGGTTGTCGTCTTCGATGTCCTCTACGCGGCTCATGAAGAAACGCTTGGCGCGGAGCAACTTCTCATTCGTGGCATCGGCGTCCATATATGCCCCAAAGCGACGTGCAAGGACACTGTCGGTCATGATGGAGATCGCCCCCTTCGAGAAGAACACGAAATGGAGGTCCTCTTTCTCCCTGTCAAAGACTTCCCTGAATTTGGCGGGGATCCTTATTCTGTTTTTGGCGTCCAGATTGTGGAGCGCCGTTCCCGTCATGAACTTCATGAGTGACCCTGACACTTTTCGCTTTGTAGAACACATTATAGCATCCCTCCCGACCATTGTCAACCACTTCAGACCACTTTTTTCCGAAAAATTTCAAAAACATTGAAAACAAATGTTCGCCCTCATGACATTTTCGTTCATATGTTTGGAATTTCCGAGAAATGTCACAGAATTTTTTGAAAAATTCGACGAAAATATGTTTTTATCAAACACTTCCGCGGGGGTCGGATGGTGGTCAGCCGTCCCTATTTGGAGAAGCTCCTTCACCCTGCGCGCCGTTCCCAACGTCCCATCGTAGACGGGAACGTGCAGATATTCGGCGATTTCTCTGCCGATGAGGGCATAATGGGTGCAGCCGAGCACCGCGCAATCGCAGGGAAGGGGCGGGAAATGCTCCGGAAGGGTCAGCCGTCCCTTTCGGCAAAAATGGTCCTCGATCGCCGCCGCGAGACGGGGAAGCGGAAGGACGGTGAAATGCGCTTCGGGAAAACGCTCCAAGAGCGTTTTCAGCCGCTCGCTCTCCGCCGTTCTCGGCGTGGCGAGGACGAGGATGTCCCTGTGGTGCTTTGCCGCCTCCCCCACCGCGGGTTCGACGCCCACGATCGGAAAGGAAAATTTTCGGCGCATCTCGTCGATGCAGACGGCGGTCGCCGTGTTGCAGGCGATCACGGCGACATCTGCCCTCCTGCGTGCGAAGAGCCTGAGCGCATTCCCGGTGAAGCGGGCGATCTCCTCGGGCGGGCGGCTTCCGTACGGCGCATGGCGGTTGTCGCCGTAATACAGAAAGTGCGCCCCGGGGCAGGTCCGAAGACACGCTCTGAGGACGGACAGTCCGCCGATCCCGCTGTCAAAGACCCCGACGATGGGTGCTGTTCGCATAAGATTTGTCTCCTTTTACGAAAAATTTGCGATTTTTTTGTGCTTTGACCTTGAAAAACAGTTTACAAGAGCTTTATTTTATGTTAGAATAACAAAGGTCATTCAAGAAAAGTATCAAAGGAGTAAATATACCGTGTCCAACATCAAGTCCGCAAAAAAGCGTGTTTTGGTTACCGCGAAGAAAACCGCAGAAAATAAGGCTGTGAAGTCCGCCCTCAGAACGCAGATCAAGAAGTTCCTTGCTGCCGTCAACGCAGGCGACAAGGCGCTCGCAGAGCAGCTCTACCCCGCGACCGTCTCCGCGATCGATTCTGCTGTGACGAAGGGCATTCTTCACAAAAACAATGCCAACAACAAGAAGGCGAAGCTCGCGAAGAAGCTCTCCTCTCTCGCCGCCTGACCGTCGGGATCACAAGACCTTGAGGCGTCCGCTCTCTGCGGGCGCTTTTTCTGTTCTTTGGGCACTTTTTCTATGGAATGCGCGTGCGCGGGCGTCCATAATGATATAATATTCACGAAAAATGTAAAATTTGCTCAAATTCGCAAGAAACGATCGGGCGCCCGCAATACGGTTGACACGTGCGGGCTTTTATATTATACTGCTCCCTGTCGTGTTGTTTATTTTTATTAAACTTTTGGTTTAGTTTTACGAGAGTTTCGTAAAAAATGGCGAAAAGTTTACAAAGACTAAACTTCATACGGAGGAAAGTATGGAACTCGGCAGCAAACTTCGCGAAATGCGGTTGAGGATCAACCTCACGCAGGAGGAACTTGCGGATCGCTGCGAACTGACGAAGGGATACATCTCGCAGCTCGAAAACGACCTCACGAGCCCCTCCATCGCCACCCTCTGCGACCTTCTCAATGCGCTCGGGAGCAACCTTTCCGACTTTTTTCATGAGGATGCGGAGGAGAAGATCGTCTTCAAGGACGCGGAGTTCATCGAAAAACAATCGGACGGCATGGTCTGGAATTGGGTGATCCCCAACGCGCAGAAAAATATGATGGAGCCCGTGCTCGTCGAGCTGGAGGCGGGCGCCTCCACCCAGCCCGACTTCCCCCACGAAGGTGAGGAGTTCGGCTTCGTGCTCGAAGGACATATCTCTATTGTACGCGCGGGCATCCCCCACCCCGCCAAAAAGGGAGAGAGTTTTTACTTTACGGCGGACAAGGAACATTACATCGTCAATAAGGGAAAGGGCAGAGCGAAGTTCCTCTGGATCTCCACACCGCCCAATTTTTGAGCGCAAAGGCGGATGTGACAAGTCATTTTCGCCTTGTAGTATATTGAACAAAAATAAGTAAGACCAAAGAAACGGAGGGGTCCCATGGCGGAGCATATCATCGAGCTTCAAAATGTCACCAAGTACTATGATGACAACCTCGTCATCGACAACGTGAGTTTTTACGTGAACAAGGGAGAGTTTATCACCTTTCTCGGTCCGTCCGGTTGCGGAAAGACGACGACGCTGCGCATGATCGCGGGGTTCGATCTGCCGTCGAGCGGAAAGATCCTCCTCAACGGCAAGGATATTTCGCTCTTGCCGCCCAACAAGCGCCCGGTCAATACCGTCTTCCAGCGCTATGCCCTCTTCCCCCATCTCAACGTGTTCGAGAACATCGCCTTCGGGCTCAAGTGCAAGAAGGTGCGCAACACCTATGAGAATGCCGACGGGAAGAGCTATACGAAGACCGAAAGACTCTCCAAAAAGGAGATCGGGGAAAAGGTGAAGAAGGCGCTCGCTCTCGTCGACCTCGAAGGGTTCGAAAAGCGCTCCATCTCCACCCTCTCGGGCGGACAGCAGCAGCGCGTCGCCATTGCGCGGGCGATCGTCAACGAACCCGAGATCCTTCTTCTCGACGAACCCCTCGGCGCGCTCGACTTAAAGATGCGCAAGGAGATGCAGCTCGAACTTAAAGCGATGCACAAGCGGCTCGGCATCACCTTCATCTACGTCACCCACGATCAGGAGGAGGCGCTTACGATGTCGGACACTATTGTCGTCATGGCAGACGGCGTCGTCCAGCAGATCGGCACCCCCACCAAGATCTATAACGAGCCCGCCAACACCTTCGTCGCCGACTTCATCGGGGAGAGCAACATCCTCACGGGGACGGTCGTCGGCGAAAAGCGGGTCAAGTTCTGCGGCAAGGCCTTCGACTGCCTCGACCTGTTCGAGCGCAACGAGATGGTCGACGTCGTCGTGCGCCCCGAGGACATCGTGATGTGTCCGCCCGAGGAGGGCACCCTCGTCGGCGACGTCATCTCCGTCGTCTTCAAGGGCATCCACTATGAGATCACAGCGCAGGTCGGAAAGTACGAGCTCGTCATCAACTCCACCGAGAGCCGCAGCGTGGGAGAGCGCATCGGCATGAAGATCGCCCCCGACGGGATCCATCTCATGAAGCCCAAATATACGACCAACGTCTTTGTGGGGACGATCACCAAGCGCAACACGGTGAAGTTCGCCGACGGGGAATTTGCGTGCGACGTCACCCAGCTCTACCCCGGGAGCCACCTCGATGCGGAGGAATATCTCATCACGGAGACGGGCGAGAAGATCGACCTCACCGACACCAAGGTGCGCGTGGAAGTCGGGCTCGACGACATCGAGATCAGCGACGACCAAGGCGCGGGCGGAACGACGGGGCGCATCATCTCCATCATCTACAAGGGCGACCACTACCGCCTCATCGTCCGCACGGAGGGAGAGGAGGAAGAGGACTTCGTGTTCTCCACGGACGACCTGTGGAATGAGGACGACCTTGTCTCCGTCATCATCCCGAAGGAGAAGATCAAGCTCTCCCTCGCCCAAACGGAGGAGAAAAAGAGATGAAGATCCCCCATTTTTCCCGCAAGACGCTCTGCATCCCCTATGCCGTCTTCCTCATCTTCTTCGTCATCATCCCCATGCTCGTGATCGTTTTTTACGCCTTCACGGACAAGAACATGCACATCTCGCTCGGCAACTTTATCCGCTTCTTCTCCGACCCGACCAAGCTCTCGACCATCGTCTATTCGCTCGTCATAGCCCTCATCACGACGGTCATCTGCCTGCTGATCGCCTACCCCGTCGCGTACATCCTCGCGCGGAGCAAGATGAAGCGCAAGTTCGTCATTCTGCTGCTCTTCGTGCTCCCCATGTGGATCAACTTCGTCCTCCGCGTGAATGCGCTCAGAGAGCTCTTCAACCTGCTCTCCTCCCTGCAGGGGATGGATTGGCTGGCAAGCTCCAACTACTTCAAGACGGTCTTCGGCATGGTCTATGACTTTCTGCCCTTCATGATCCTGCCCATCTACACGACGATGCTCAAGATCGACCCGTCGCTGTATGAGGCGAGCCGCGATTTGGGTGCGGGCGCCGCGACGACCTTTCTGCGTATCACCGTTCCACTCTCGATGCCCGGCATCATGAGCGGCGTGACGATGGTATTTTTGCCGTCGATGACCAACTATGTCGTCTCGGACATGCTCGGGAACGCCAAGGTCACCATCATCGGCAAGTTCATCTATGAATACTTCGGCACCGACTGGCATATGGGCTCGATGGTCGCCCTCGTCCTCCTCGTGGTCGTCTTTGTCTCCACGTGGCTCACGGGCGGGTTCAGTTCCGAAGAAAATGTACGGGGGGCAAACTTATGAGCAAGAAAAAAGTTCTCTACGGCTGCCTGCAAGGCGTGTTCATCGGGCTCGTCCTGCTCATCCTCTATGCGCCCATCCTGCTGCTTGCCGTGTACAGTTTTGACGGGACCAACATGATCGGGCGGTTCGAAGGGTTCTCCTTCAGCCACTACGCCGCCCTGTTCTCCAACCCCAAAGTGCTCCGCATGATCGGCAATACCTTTGTGCTCGCCTTTCTTGCGGCGGCGCTCTCCACCGTGCTCGGCACTGTCGGCGCGATCGGCATGTTCTACTGCAAAAAGCGGATGAAAGCCATCATCCACGGCGTCTCGCAGATCCCCGTCATCAATGCGGAGATCGTGACGGCGCTCGCCCTCGCGATCACCTTCGTCGCCGTCGGGCTCGGGAAGTCGTACTTTACCCTCATCATCGGTCATATGGTCATCTGCACACCCTTTGTGGTGCTCTCCGTGATGCCCAAGCTCAAGCAGATGGACAACTCCCTCTATGAGGCCGCGCTCGACCTCGGCGCGAGCCCCGCAAAGGCGCTCTGGAAGGTGGTGCTCCCGCAGATCATCCCCGGCGTTCTCTCGGGCTTCATGCTCGCAGTCACCCTCTCCCTCGACGACTATATCGTCACCGTCTACACCCGCCCCTCGGGATTCGAGACCATCTCGACCTACGTCTTCAACGCCACGATGAAGGGCAATGCGCACACTGCGGAGACCCTCGCCTCCTTCTGGGCGCTCACCACCATCATCTTCGTCATCATCGTGCTCTTCGTCGTCATCTCCAACCTTGCGAGCATCCGCAAAAAGGAGGTGAGAAAATGAGCGGCAAAAAGATCGCGAGCATCGCGCTCGCCTCCCTCTTCCTTCTCCCCTCCCTCACCGCGCTCTCGGGCTGCAACAGGGGGGGCGAAATCGTGCTCCGCGTCTATAATTGGGAGGAATACATCGACGAGGGAGGCAAGGGCGCCTTTATCTATGACGAGCTCCACCTCGAAGACGGCGAGGAGTCCGACATCGTCGACGACGGCTACCGCGCATGGTACGAGGAGACGATGCGCACCCCCCTCTCGGAGGACGGACCCGCCATCCTCGATGACTTCTGCCTCTGGTATGAGGCGGAGTACGGGCAGAAGATCCGCGTGGAGTATTCCACCTTCGGTACCAACGAAGACATGTACAACGAGATCGTGCTCGGCAACGAATACGACCTCCTGTGCCCCTCCGACTACATGATCATGAAACTTGCCGCGGAGGGAAGGCTCGAGCGGTACGACGACGGACGGGATGAAAACGGAGAGCCCGACGGCAGCTATGATTTCTTCGATCCCGCCCTCCCCAACAACTACTATGTGCGCAACGTCTCCCCCTTCATCGCAGAGAAATTCGCGAACAATGCGGGGCTCGAAGTGCGCAATGACGAAAACGGCAAGCCCATCACGTGGCAGGATTACGCCGCGGGCTACATGTGGGGAACGACGGGGTTTGTGTACAATCCCAACCCCACCGACCGCGCGGGCAACCCCATCCTCTTCAAGGATGCGGACGGGGAGACCACCGACCTCGGGACGCTGCTCGCATCCATCGGCTGGGAAGCCTTCACCGAGCCGCAGTTCAAGGGTAAGGTCACCGCAAAGGACAACGTGCGCGACACCTACTTCGCCGCGCTCGGGGTCAAATACCAAGAGGAGCTCCTCACCCTCACGCAGCAATTCGCCGGCGGTTCCCTCGATAAGCAGGGATATACGGACAAGATCACGGGGATCTTCAACGCGACTGACGAAAAGACGATCTCCGAGGTCGAGCCCGTCCTCATGGACATCAAGAAAAACATCTATGGCTGGGAGACGGACACGGGAAAGGCGGACATGGTCAAGGGGAACGTCTACCTCAACTACGCATGGAGCGGCGACGCGGTGTATGCGCTCGATCTCGGCGAGGATGCCGAGGATGAGGACGGGTACATCGAACTGAACTACTATGTGCCCGAGGCAGGTTCCAACCTGTGGTTCGATGGCTGGGTGATGCCCAAGGGCGCGAACAAGCAGGCGGCTCAGGCGTTCGTCAACTTCCTCTCCATGCCGCAGAATGCCATGCGCAACAGCTATTACATCGGCTACACCTCGGTCATCGCGGGGGAGGAACAGGAAATGCTCGCCTACGCCGACTATCTCTATGGCGAAGAGGAGTCGGAGGACGACTTTTACGATCTCTCCTACTTCTTCGGCGCAGAGACGGGAACGGTGGGCATCTATGCCGACGAAGCGCAGCGTACCTGCCGCCAGCTCTACGCGCAGTTCCCCACCCCCGACGTCATCGAACGCTGCGCGGTGATGGACTACTACGACGAACAGGCGAGCGTGCGCATCAACGAGTTGTGGTCGCGCGTGAAGGCAGAGACCCTCGACGCATGGGCGATCGTCGTCATCTCGGTCAGCGTCCTTGCGATCGCCGCCTTCATCGTCGTCGCAAAGTTCGGCGGAAAGATCGACTTCTTCCGCGCAAAGCCCAAGAAGGGTTACAAACTCGTCAAACAGGAAACCGTCCGGTAAATCTTCGATACGCGAAAAGCGCCGTCACAGCGACGGCGCTTTTTCATGCTCTGTTTCAACCGAGAAGGCGGCTTAAGATCTCCCTGCAGGCGAGGCGGCAGTGCTCGTAGGTGAGCCCGCCCTGAAAGTAGGCAGTGTAGGGCTCGCGCATGGGTGCGTCGGCGGACAGTTCGATGCTCGCCCCCGCGACGAAGGTGCCCGCTGCCATGATGACCTTGGCGTCATACCCCGGCATGTCCCACGGTTCGAGGGTAACGAAGCTGTCGACGGGAGAGACGTCCTGCACCGACTGGATGAAGGCGATGAGCTCCTCCTTCGTGCGGAAGCGGATGGCGCGCGTGATGTCGGCGAGCGGTCTGCCGAGGGCGGGGAAATTCTCGTAGCCGAGGTCCTCCATGCACTTGCCGATGAGAAGGCTCCCCTTGAGCGCCTGCGCCACGACGTGCGGGGCGAGGAAAAATCCCTGATAGAATTGGCGGTATCCATAGGCGTACGACCCGATCTCTCCGCCCACACCGGGTGCGGTGAGACGGTCTTCGCACTGCGCGACATATGCCGCCTTCCCCGCGATGTAACCGCCCGTCGGGGCAAGCCCGCCCCCCGGGTTCTTGATGAGGCTGCCCGCGATGAGGTCGGCGCCCGCCTCCGTCGGTTCCCTCTCCTCCACGAACTCACCGTAGCAGTTGTCGACGAAGATGCAGCCCTCAAAGCCACTTTCCCGCAGAAATGCACACATCTCCCCGATCTCGCCGACGGTGAATGCGTCGCGCAGTTCATACCCCCGCGAGCGCTGGATGTAGACCATGGTATAGCGCTTGAAGGAGAGAGCCGCTTTCGCCGCACCGAGGTCGGCTTTCCCCTCCCCCGTGAGCGGAAGGACGTCGGCAAACACGCCGAAGTCGGAGAGCGAGCCGTTCCCCTTCCCCCAGATGACGCTGCGGATGGTGTCGTAGGGCGTCCCTGTGAGAAACAGGATACCGTCCCCCGGGCGGAGGATGCCGAAGAGGGCGACGGTGAGCGCGTGCGTCCCCGAGAGGATCGCAGGAGAGACGATCGCCCGCTCCGCACCGAACGCACGGGCATAGATCCTGCCGAGCGTATCCCTGCCTTCATCGCCGTAGCCGTAGCCCGTGGACGGGATAAAGTGGCGGAGTGCGATGCGCTCCTCGCGGAAGGCGGCGAGCACCTTCTCCTGGTTGAAAAGCGCGGTCCTGTCAACCGCAGCAAAGGACCGGGAGAGCGCCCGTTCCGCCTGTATGATCCTATCTTCTGCCTTCATAGATTTCGATGACCTCCTGCGCCGCGACCTCTGCCGCCGACGGTGCGAGCCTGTGAAGAGCGGGCATGCGGCGGAAGAATGTGAGCTGGCGTTTGGCATAATTGCGCGTATTTTTGGATATTATGTCTGAAAGAGTACTCTCTTCTATGTCTGACAGAGTACCTCTCTCCCCTCTGTTTTTCAAGAATTCGACGACCTCTTTGTAGCCGATCCCCTGCATGCTCTGCGCATTCTCGGGGACCCCGTCAAGGAGCAGGCGCTCGACTTCTTCGACGAGCCCCGCCTTCAGCATCTCCCCGGTGCGCCGACCGATGCGGGCATACAGTTCCTCCCGCGGGTAGTCGAACATCACCGCTTCGAAGGGATAGCGCGGGGTGTCGCCGTCCGTCTGGGCGGACTTTTTTTTGCCCGTCTGCTCGAAGATCTCGATCGCGCGGATGACCCGCTTGACGTCATTGGGATGCAGCGTTTGGGCACTCTCGGGGTCGATCTCGGAAAGCCTTGCGTGGACCGCCTCCTTCCCCTGTTCGCGAGCGAGGCGCTCGTACCGCTCGCGGATCTCCGCGTTTGCGGGGGCGTCGCCGTAGGCATGGGAGAAGAGCACCGACTGCATATAAAATCCCGTTCCGCCGCAGAGGACGGGCGTCTTCCCGCGGGCGAGGATGTCCCCGACGGCATCGGTCGCGAGCCGTTCGTAGTCGCTCACGGAGAAACTGTCGCGGGGGTCGGCGACGTCGATCAGATGGTGCCTGATCCCCTGCCGTTCCTCCTCTGTCGGCTTTGCCGTGCCGATGTCGAGACCGCGGTAGATGAGAAAGGCATCTGCCGAAACGATCTCCCCGTTGAGCCGCTTGGCGCATTCGACGGCAAGCGCGCTCTTGCCCGAGGCGGTGGGTCCGCAAATGACGAGCAGCTTTTTCATACGATGCGTTTGAAGAGCTTTTCGATCTCGCTCTTCTTCACGAGGACGGCAACGGGGCGCCCGTGCGGGCATTTGAGCCCCATGTCCCCGTCCATCCGTTCGAGAAGGGATCGCACCTCTCCGTCCGTGAGCCTTTCCCCTCCCTTGACGGCAGCCTTGCATGCCGCAGAGGCGAGTTTATCTTTAAGAAGATCGGCGAGTTTGATGGCGCGCAGCCCTTCGAGACCCGACAAGATCTCCCCGAAGAAGGCGGCAAGGTCGATGTGGATGAGGTCGGAGGGAACGGCGGAGACCTTGACCGTTCCGCTGCCGAACTCCTCGATCTCGAACCCGATCTCCCGCAAAATGCCGAAATTCTTTTGCAGGAAGGCAAATTCCTGCGCGTTCAGATTGAAGACATAGGGCGCCAGCATGGGCTGGGGAATGACCGCGCGCGCCTCCATTGCGGCGCGGAGCTTGTCGTAGATGAGCCGCTCGTGCGCGGCATGCTGGTCGACAAAATACGCCTCCTCTCCCCGCTCATAGATGAGATAGGTGCGGAAGAGCTCCCCCTTGTAGACGAGGGTCGCGGGGTCGACGCGCTGCGCCTTTTTCTCGCGCTCTTGTAGCAGCCGCTTGTTCTCCTCGAATGCGTCGTCCTCCTGCGGCTTCTCCTGCTCGTGCGCGGGCGCGTGGACACTCATGGTCGCGGGTTCTTCGTCGTAAAAACGGCGCGGAATGTTCGCCTTGCTCGCGAGGGGCGGGATCTCGAATTGGAGCTCCTTTTTTGCCTCCTCGAGGGACATCGTCTGCCCCTTTTGCGCCGCGGGGAGGGGCTCCGCCATGGGAGAGACGCCTGTTTCGGCTGCCGCTGCTGCCTTCGGGGCGGAATCGGCGGCGAGATATTCCAGAGCGCGCGAGTTGCCGTCGAGCACGGCGGAGACCACCGAGTAGACCGTCCCGTAGATCACCTGGTTGTCGGCAAAGCGGACGTCTGCCTTGTTGGGGTGGACGTTGACGTCGACGATCTCGGGCGGGACCTCCAAAAAGAGCACATAGAAGGGATACTGCCTCTTCATGAGGTAGCCCGCATAGGCGTTCGTAAGGGCGGCTCCCACCGTCTGGTTGATGACATATCTGCCGTTGATGAAGAGGCTCTGATAGGTCCTGTTCGGCTTGGAGAAGTTTCGGTCGCCGATGTATCCATACAGGCGGATGCCGTGCTTGTCCGCGTCGATCTCATAGAGGTTGGTGAGGATATTTGCGCCGTAGACCACGGCGAGCGCAGAGGCGAGACCGTCGCCGTAGGAACGGTAGCGAACTTTCCCGTTCGCGATGTAGGTGAAGGCGATCCCCGGGCGGGAGAGCACAAAGCGGGACATCATGTTGGTGACGTCCCCCTCCTCCGCGCTGTCCGATTTGAGAAATTTCAGGCGGGCGGGCGTATTGAAGAAGAGGTCGCGGACGGTGACCTGCGTGCCGTTTCCCCCCGCATCGGGGCGGAGCTGCCCGAGCGCACCCCCTTCGGAGGCGAGAGACCATGCCTCGCCGTCCGCCGTCTTGGAGACGATCTTCATGCGGGAGACTGCCGCGATGGAGGCGATCGCCTCTCCGCGGAAGCCGAGCGTGCTGACGCCGAAGAGGTCGTCTGCCCTCTCGATCTTGCTCGTCGCGTGGGGCGCATAGGCGAGGGCGAGGTCCTCCTTTGCGATGCCGCCGCCGTTGTCGGTAACGCGGATGAGCGTCTTGCCCCCGCTCTCGATCTCCACCGTGATCTCACCCGCCCCTGCGTCGATCGCGTTTTCGACGAGCTCCTTCACGACGGAATAGGGTCGGTCGACGACCTCCCCCGCCGCGATCTTATTATAGACGTCTGCCGCCAATAAATTGATCTTCACTTGATTTTCTCCTTCCATTCGGATATGAGCGCGAGCGCCTGCAAGGGCGTGAGCACGTTGACGTCGAGGGAGGCGAGCTCCCCTTTGAGGTCGAGCGTCTCCTCTTCCTCTTCGGGCGCCTCCTGCGGAAGAGGCTTCACCCCGCGGCGCCGTTCGAGCCCCCGCAGAATGACCTTTGCACGGTCTGTGACCTCCGCAGGGACCCCCGCGAGGGAGGCGACCTCCACGCCGAAGGAACGGGATGCTCCTCCGCGCACGATCTTCCTCAAAAAGACGACGGAGCCCGCGATCTCACGCACGCTGACCCGATAATTTTTGATGCCGTCGAGCTTGCCTTCGAGCTCGGTTAGTTCATGGTAGTGGGTGGCGAACAGCGTCTTTGCGCGCACCCGTTCGGTGAGATATTCGATGACCGCCCACGCGATGGAGAGCCCGTCGAAGGTGCTCGTGCCCCGCCCGACTTCGT
>CANQNB010000020.1 GCA_947625065.1 uncultured Clostridia bacterium
GGCTCCCGTCGATGACGACAATGCGGGCGGGCTGCTCATCGGTGGTCACCGCACCGCGAGCGCGATCTCCAAGGTGACCGTCCGCGACAGGGCAACGGGCAAGACGCTGTATGAGCACGACTTCTCCGAGGGGCTCGGCGGCTGGAAGGTCTATCCCAACTGCTGCGGCGGGCACATCGAGAACGGGCAGCTCATCATCGAGGAGAGCGACGCCTTCAACGGCTTCTACTACGACGCGCAGGATTTCTCCGACTGCATTGTCGAAATCGAGTTCAAGCGCCTTTCGGGCGAACAGAGCTTTATCGCGGGCGTCGGGGTCAAGGACGTGCGCGACGCCGGCACCATGGACAATGCAGGCTTCTCCATCTGCTGCCAATACGGCAAGAACCACAAGGGATACGATGTCTCCTTCGACAAGCGGGTGGACTTC
This sequence comes from uncultured Clostridia bacterium, assembly GCA_947625065.1. GTDB lineage: Bacteria > Bacillota > Clostridia > Christensenellales > Borkfalkiaceae > Gallimonas. Next base: position 431 of record CANQNB010000020.1, read on the forward strand.
ATGCGGACGGTCTGCGAGATGATGGGGAAGGACAAATTCCACGGTTACAGCCCCGAGGGCAACACCATGCGCCTCGAATACACCAAGAAGACTTTCTCTGCGTCCATCCTCAAGGATGGAGTCTGGCACGAGGTGCTCTTCAAGAACATCTGGAAGGTGAACGAACGCGTCTTCCAGAGCGCGACGGTGGGCGACGACGGGAAGATCTACCTCAAAGTCGTCAACGTCTCGGGGAAGGATGAGCAACTGGCTGCACAGCTCGAGGGATTCGGGCACAGAACGAAGGCGACGGTCACGACCCTCTGGCATGAGGACGTCACCGTCATCAACGAGATCGGCGTCAAAGCGGGCAAGTGCCACCACATCGAACCCGTCGTGAGCGAGCTCGCGATCGACGGCGACTGCCTGAGAGCCACCGTCAAAGATCACAGCGTGAGTGTCTTCGTCATCGAGTGAGCGACTTCCCGCAAGGGAAGAAGCATCAAGGGGGGCGTCCCCGGCGGCAGCTTGCCGCCGGGGACCTGTTTTTTCTCATCCCGCACAGCCGTGCGGGATCTTTCATATTTGCGCCCTCCGCCGCATACGATAGGACATGCTCGAATTTCTCCCCCAAAGGCTGTACGGCGCGCTCAGGAACATCAATCTGAACCTGCTCTATGAGATGCGGATCCGCGCAGGCAAACCTCTGCGGGTCAACGTGGACGGAAGATTTTCCTTTCTCGGCGGAAGGGGGATCTGCGGACGGGCAGACGCCCTCGTACCGACGGCAAAGGAGGTGGAGGACACCCTGCTCGCTGCGTGCGGTTATTCCCTCTATGCCGTCGAAAACGAGCTCCGCCAGGGCTATGTCACGGCGGAGGGCGGGGAGAGAGTGGGCATTGCGGGCACCGTCGTCTATGAGAACGGCGCCGTGCACGCGGTCAGGGACGTCACTTCCCTCTGCGTCCGCATCCCGCACGAGATCAGAGGATGCGCCGAAGAGATCTACGCCGGGTGCCTTACGGAGCGTCTCGGCTCCCTCATCATTCTTGCGCCGCCGGGGGAGGGGAAGACCACCATTCTGCGCGACCTCTGCCGCCTCGTGAGCGCGCGGACAGACCGCAACATCCTCGTCTGCGACGAGCGCGGAGAGCTCTCCGCGGGCGATCTTGGTGCGACCAGCGACGTCATTCGCTTTTCGGAAAAGGAGACGGCGTTCACCGCAGGGATCCGCGCCATGCGCCCCGACGTCATCGTGACGGACGAGCTCCTTCCGAAGGACTACGCCGCGGTGCGCCGTGCGGTGGAGAGCGGGATTGCCGTCTTCGCCTCCGCCCATCTGAGGGACGCGGAGGATGTCCCCGAAAAGCTCTTCGAATACTATGTATCCCTCGACGGGCTCGGCAGGGTGGGCACCATCCGCCGGAGGACGGAGGTCGGACGATGTGGCTGAAAATTCTTTTGAGCGCGCTCATCGTCGCATTCTGCGTCGCGCTCGGCTATTTCGCGGCGGAAAAGTACCGCGCCCGCAAAAAATTCTTCTCCGAGCTCTCCTCCCTCAACGAGGCGTATCTCAACGAACTCTCCTATGCGAAAAAGCCGTTGGAGGTCTTCCTCGAAGAGCGGAAGGGAAAGGGGGAATTTGCAAAGGTGATCTCGAGCCTTTTGCGGCACGAGCCGCCCTCCCTCAAAAACTTCCGCCTCACCGAGGAGGAACAGGCGGACTGCTCCGAATACTTTTCCATGCTCGGAAGGGGGGATTCGCTCTCCCAGCGCACTTTTTTCTCGTCAAAGACCTCCTGTCTCGCACAAAAAAAGACGGCTTGCGAAAAGGAGGCGAAGACACGCACGACGCTCTATGTCAAACTCGGGTTGCTTGCGGGGCTTGCCTTCGTCATTCTCATCCTATGATCGATATTTCCGTCATCTTTAAGCTCGCCGCCATCGGCATCATCATCACCGTCGTATGCCAGATCCTCAAAAAATCCGACCGCGACGACGTGGCGACCGTCGTCTCCATCGTGGGGCTCGTGATCGCGCTCACGATTGCGGTGACCATGATCGGCGACCTGTTTCAGGTCCTGCAAGAACTCTTCGGGGTCTACTGACATGATTTTTCAGCTCGTCGGGATCGCCTTCATCACCGCCGTCGCCGCGATCCTTCTCAAAGAGACCAAGCCCGAGCTCTCCTTTGCGGTCATGACCGCGGGAAGCATCATCTTGCTGCTATTCATTTTTGACTTGTTCAAGGAGGGCATCGGCATCTTCTCGGAGATCGCATCGGCGACGGGCATCCGCGCCTCCTACGTCAAGATTTTGTTGAAGATGATCGGCATCGGCTATCTCGTCGAATTCAGCGCGGGGCTGCTCACCGACTTCGGGCAGGGCTCGCTCGGGGACAAGCTCATCTTTTGCGGAAAGATCGTCATCCTCATCCTCGCGCTTCCCATTCTCGAGAGCGTCGTCAAACTTATCGTCGACCTTTTGGGGCTCATCCAATGAAAGAGAAAATCGCCCGTCTCCAAAAGAGAAGGGGGAGGCAAAAGCTCATCTTTGCCGTTCTCCTCGCGCTGCTGGCCCTGTTGCTCTTCGCGGCGGGACAGGCGCCCGCAGAGGCACGCGCGGTCACGAAGGAGGAGGAAGCGGCGCTCGAGGAGCTCTGCACGACGGTGGACGAGCTCATCTCCACCCTCGACACGGAGGAGCTGCAGCAGTTCCTCGACTCGCTGCGCGACTTCGGCGGCATCTCCGTCAAGGACAAACTTGCCGCCGTCGTCACGGGGAACTATGCGCTCGACTACTCCTCCATCCTCTCCGCCGCGCTCGCCTTCGTGTGGGAGGAGGGGAGAACGATGATCCCCGCCTTTGCGATGATCCTCGCCATAGCGCTGCTGTGCGGCATCCTGAATTCGGCGAAAAACAGCTTTTTGCAGAGTACTACGTCAGACATAATCCACTTCGTATCATATATTTCGGTGGGGGCGGTCGTGCTTGCGTGCCTCCTTGGGGTGCTGGAGAGCGGGCTCTCCGCGATCTCAAACATGCAGCGGCAGATGGAGATCGTCTACCCGCTTCTGCTCACCCTCATGGCGGCGAGCGGGGGGAGCGTGTCCGTCGGCATCTACCGCCCCGCGGTCGCATTCATGAGCGGGGGGATCACCAAGCTCTTCACCTCCGTCGTCATCCCGTCTGCGATCATCGTCATCGTGCTGACCTTCGTCGGAAACATGACAGAGAACGTCCGCACGGGCAGGCTCGCAGACCTGTTCAAGAGCGTCTCCGGGTGGCTCATCGGGCTCACCCTCGGGCTGTTCAGCATCTTCCTTACGGTGCAGGGCATCGCCTCGGCGCAGTACGACGGGCTGTCCCTGCGGGCGATCAAATATGTGATCTCGGGCTCCGTCCCCATCGTCGGGGGATTTCTGTCGGGCGGCGTCGAACTCGTCGTCGCGGGCAGCGCACTGATCAAGAACGCGCTCGGCGGCTTTGCGATCTTTTTGCTCGTCGGGACCCTCCTCCGCCCCGTGCTGCTGTTCGTTGCGTTCCAGCTCTTTTTGCGCATCGCGGCGGCTGCGACCGAGCCCGTAGGGGGCAAGATCTCCCTCTTTCTCTCCTCCCTCGCAAGGGACAGCGGCTACTTTCTCGCCGCTCTCCTTTCGGTGGCGTTTCTATACTTCCTCACGATCATTTTGCTGGTGAGTTCCACGGGGGCGATCTTCTGATGAAAGGGTATATTCTGAGCATCGCGGGCATCATTCTCATCTCCGCCGTAGTCACGATCGTCGCACCGAACGGAAAGATGGGCAAATTCGTCAAGGGCACGGTGGGGCTCTTTATCCTCGTCGTGATGATCTCCCCGCTCATCGGCTGGATGCAGAAGGACGCGCCCGCGGTGGAGGGGGAGACGGCGATCGCGGAGGACGAATCGTATCTTTCGAAGTGTGCGGAGATGCTCGCGGAGAGGGACGAAGAGGAGATCGCCTCGTCCATCGCGGAGCAATTCGGCATCCGCGCGGAGGTGGAAGTAAGGCGCGCGGCGACGGCTTGGTTCGAGCGGGAGAAAATCACGGTCAAACTCGACGCGGAAGGAATAAACGGCGAAGAGGAGCGTATAAATATCATGACCCGCATCCGAGAGGCGCTGTCCGTGCGGTACGGATGCGCTCTGGAGATCGGATGACGGCAGAAAAGATCAAGGCATTTTTCTCAAACAAAACCGTGCGCATCGTGCTCGTCTGCCTCCTTGCGCTCCTCCTCCTTTTCGTCTGCTACCGCGTTTTCGCAGGCGGAAAGGACGGGACGGAAGCCGTCGGGACGGCGCAGGAAGAGCGGCTCGCAGACCTTCTTCAGCGCATCGACGGCGTGGAGAAGGCGACCGTCATGATCACCGAGGAAAACGGCGAGGCGGTCGGCGCGATCATCTTTTTTGACGGCACAGACGGGCTCGTCGTCCGTATGCGCATCCTCGAAGTGACCTCCGCCGCGCTCGGGATCAGCCGCAGCGACGTGCTCGTGTATCCGTCGGCATGACAGCCAAAGCAAATGCAACCTCTGAAAATTAGAAAAAGGAGATAAATTATGTCAAACACCAAGAAAATCGCACTGATGTCAACCCTTGTCCTTCTGCTCGCCGTCACCGCCATCTTCAACTTCGTCCTTGCCGGCACGCGCGGAAGTTCCAAGGTCGATGGGAGCGCAAGCGTACAGGTCAACTATTTCACGTCCTACCGCGCCGAGAGAAGTTCCAAGCGCAGCGAGGAGTTCCTCCAGCTCGACAGCGTCATCTCCGCCTATGCAACGGACAGTGAGGAATACGCCGCGGCGGTCGCGCGCAAGCAGGAACTCGTCGAAGTCATGGAAGACGAGCTGGTGCTCGAGAGCATCATCAAGGCGCTCGGATTCTCCGATGCGGCGGTCTCCATCGGCGACCATGAGAACATCAACATCTTCATCAATTCCAACGAGCTCACCGAGGAAACGGTCACAAAGATCTTCTATGCAATCGAGGTCGAACAGCAGATCCGCAACGGAAATATCATAATTATGCCCGTTTATGCGGAAAGTTGAAGAAAAGCGTTGTAAATTTTGAAATTATGTGCTATAATGAAGACCTTGAAAGGAGTTTGTTATGGCAAGCATCAGATATAACCCCAACGGACAGAAGGGCAAGATCACTTACAGTACCGACATCGTCAGCGGGATCGTCGTACTCAGTTTGCAGGAGACGGAGGGCATCGAGCTCATTCCGTCCAAGAACAAGGGGATCAAGGTCAGCTTCGAAAAGGAGGGCGTCTTCGTCGACATCTCCGTCATCGCGCACTACGGTTACAGCGTCCCCGAGATCGCTTACCGCATCCAGCAGACCATCAAACAGATGGTCGAATCGATGACGAAGTTCAAGATCGCACAGGTAGACGTGCATGTGCAGAGCGTCATCTTCCCCGAGGCTGCGCCCGAAGTTCCGCCCGAAGCCGCACCCGAAGGGGCGGCGCACGAGGAACCCGCAGAACCCGACGAAAAAAAGAATAACTAAGCGCCTCCTCCCTTTCCCGCCCGGGAAGGGGAGAATTGCGTAAGGAGAACATATGAGAAGCGATGCGAGAGAAGCGGCGTTCAAAGTCGTGTTTGCCCGCCTGCTCGGTGGAGAGGTCGGGCAGGGAGCCCGCACGGGGCTGTATAGCCGCGCAAAATTGAACGATGAGGAAAAGGCGTTCGCAGAACGCCTTATTTCGGTCATTGCAGAGCACAGGGAGGAACTTTCGGACGCGCTCAGCGCACAGGTCACGCGGTTTGCCGATTACCGCATCTACACCGCAGACAGGGCGGTCCTCCTCCTTGCCCTGGCAGAGATCCGCTACTTCGACGAGATCCCGCCCGTCGTCTCCGTCAGCGAGGCGACCGCGCTCGCCCAGAAATACTCCACGGAGAAGTCGGCAGACTTCGTCAACGGTGTGCTCGGGGGGATCATCAACGCATGACGGTCATCGACGGAAGGCACACTGCCGCGGCGATCCGTGCAGAACTGCGCTTGCGTGCGGCGGCATTTGAAGAGAGGACCTTGCGGAAGGTCGGGCTCGCAGTCGTCTGCATCGGCGATGACGCCGCCTCCGAAATCTACATCCGCAACAAGGTCAAGGCGTGTGCGGAGGTGGGGATTGGTTCCGTCGTCTGCCGCCTCGGGGCAGACTGCACGCAGGAGGAAGCCGAGCGGCTCCTCGGGCAGCTTGCCGCAGACCGCACGGTCGACGCCATCCTCGTACAGCTTCCGCTCCCTGCCCGCCTCGACGGGCGCGCCATCCTCTCCAAGATCCCTCCCCAAAAGGATGCGGACGGATTTTGTGCGGAGAACCTCGGGCATCTCCTTCTGCGGGAGGAGGGGGTCTGCGCCTGCACGCCGCTCGGCGTCATGGAGCTGCTCGCACGCTACCGGATCCCCGTCCGCGGCAAACACGCCGTCGTCCTCGGGCGAAGCAACATCGTCGGGAAGCCGCTCGCCATGCTCCTCCTGAACGCAGACGCCACGGTGACGGTCTGCCATTCGCAGACGCAGGGGCTCAAAGAGATCTGCAGACAGGCAGACATCCTCATCTCTGCCGTCGGGCATGCGGGGCTGGTCACCGCAGACATGGTCAAGGAGGGCGCGGCGGTCATCGACGTGGGCATCAACCGCATCGACGGCAAGGCATGCGGCGACGTGGACTTCGAACAGGTCGCAAAGAAGGCGGCGTTTTTGACGCCCGTCCCCGGCGGGGTCGGACCCATGACGGTCGCCATGCTTCTGAAAAATACGTTGGATGCGGCGGAGAGATGGGCATGAATTTTTCCGTACGGTACGAACTCTATCGGGGCTTTTTCGAACGCGCCCTCACCGAGAAGTGCGAGAGAATGGATCTCTCGCCGCAAATTCTCGCGGAGAGCATGCAATATTCCCTGCTCTCGGGCGGAAAACGCATCCGTCCGATCCTTTTTTTGTCCACGCTCGACGCACTCGGCGCCGATTACGCCCGCGAGACAGATCTCGCCGTCGCCATCGAGTGCATCCATACCTATTCGCTCATCCACGACGATCTTCCCGCCATGGACAACGACGACTATCGCAGAGGGAGGCTCTCCAATCATAAGATGTTCGGAGAGGGCAACGCCGTTCTGGCGGGGGACGGGCTTCTGTCCTATGCCTTCGACCTCCTCCTCCGTGAGGGGATGCGCGGGAAGGACCACCTTCTCGCCGCGCTCGAACTTTCCTCCGCCGCAGGCGTGCAGGGAATGGTCGCGGGGCAATCCGCCGACCTCGGCAGCGAGGGTTGCGGCACGGACGAAGAGCGGCTGTACTTCATCCACGAAAACAAGACGGCGCGCATGATCGCAGCCCCTCTTGCGATGGCGGGCATCCTCGCGCACGGGGACACCGACGCGCTCCGCGCCTTCGGGAGGGAGCTCGGGCACCTCTTCCAGATCACTGACGACATCCTCGACGTCATCGGCGTGGGCATGGGAAAGACGCTCGGAAAGGACGACGAGGAGGGCAAACTCACCGCCGTCAAGGTCTACGGGATGAGGGGGGCGGAGCGCGCCGCAGACGAATGCGCCGCCCGTTGCGAAGACCTCTTGCAAACATTGTCCTTCGACCCCTCCTTTTTGGCGGGCGTCGTCGGGCTCGTGAGAAAGCGCAACCGTTAAAGGGATCCGTCCTATGAGAAATATTTCGCGTGCGGAGCTGAAAAACGCCTCCGTTCCACAACTCAAAGACCTGTGCGACACGCTCAGGGAGGAGATCTTTCGCACCGTTTCGGAGTGCGGAGGGCACCTCGCGTCCAATCTCGGCGCCGTGGAACTGACGGTGGCGCTTCACCGCGTCTTCGACTTCCCGCGCGACAAGATCGTGTTCGACGTCGGGCACCAATGCTATGCCCACAAACTGCTCTCGGGGAGGGCGGAACTCTTCCACACCCTCCGCAAAGAGGGGGGGATCTCGGGGTTCCCCAAGCGCGGGGAGAGCGAATACGACTGCTACGGCACGGGGCATGCGGGGACGGCACTCTCCGCGGCGCTCGGGATCGCCAAGGCGCGCGACCTCAAAAAAGAGGACTTCTCGGTGATCGCGCTCGTGGGCGACGGCGCCTTTCAGAACGGGCTCATCTTCGAGGCGCTCAACAGCATCCGCATGCTTGGCTCCAGGGTGCTCATCCTGCTCAACGACAACGGCATGTCCATCTCGCCCACGCAGGGCGGCACGCACGACATCCTCGAAGAACTCAAGGGGGTTGCCCCCGGGGACGACGTGCGGCTCTTCGAACGGTTCGGATTGCAATATCGGGGGATCGTCAACGGAAACAAGCTCGAGGAGCTTCTCCCCGCGCTCGAAGATGCCAAAGCCGATCTCAGAAAGGGGAGCGTCCTCCTGCACGTCGTGACGAAGAAGGGGCAGGGCTATCCCTTCAGCGAAAACGCGCCCGCGGAGACGCACGGGCTCAACCCCAAGCCCGCCACGCATGCGGAGTACTCTGCCGCCCTCGGGGAGGAACTCATCCGCCTCGCGGAGAGGGACGAGAGGGTCGTCGCCGTCACCGCTGCCATGACGGACAGTTTGGGACTGCGCGCCTTCTTCGAAAAATTCCCCGAACGCGCCTTTGACGTGGGGATCTGCGAGGAACACGCCTCGGTGCTCGCCGCCGCACTCGCCGCCGAGGGGATGCGCCCCTATTACGCCATCTATTCCACCTTTTTGCAGCGCGCCTTCGACGAGATCATCCACGACGTGTGTGCGCAGGATCTGCCCGTCACCTTCTGCATCGACCGCGCGGGGATCACGGGGGCGGACGGCGAGACGCATCAAGGCGTTTTTGACTTGTCATATCTCTCCTTTATCCCCAACCTCACGGTCGCGATCCCCAAGGACATCGGGGAGTTCCGCGCCATCCTCCGCCAAAGCGCCGACTACGGAAGACCGCTCGCGATCCGCTATCCGCGCATCGGGACGGAGGGGGAGATCGGAAGCGTGGAGATGGGCAAATTTGAAGTTTTACATAGTACTACGTCAGACATACTCATCCTTGCGGCGGGGGAACGGTGCATCGCGATCGCAAGGGAGACCCTGCGGCGGGCGCACGAGGGGGGGATGGACGCCGTCCTCGTCAACGCGCGCTTTCTCAAGCCGCTCGACGTGCAATTTCTCTCTTCCCGCACCGAGAAGTACATCGTCACCCTCGAGGACAACATGCTCGCGGGCGGGCTCGGGGACGCGGTGGCGCGCTGCATGCGCGGCAGCGGGAAGCAGGTCTTCTCCTTCGGCTACCGCGACGCCTTCATCCCGCACGGCGAACCAATCTCGCTCATTCAAAAGTACGGGCTCGATCCCGAGGAGATCCTCGCATGCCTGAGGGAGCTCTATGCGCGCGGATAAATATTTTGCGGAGAGATTCGGCTCCCGCACCAAGGCAAAGGAGGCGCTCGAGGCGGGAAGGGTGCTCGCAGACGGAAAGCCGCTCTCCCCGAGCGATGAAGTCGGCGAGGGAAGGGTCTTCACCGTCCTCGATGGGGAGGATTTCGTCTCCAACGGGGGGAGAAAACTCGAACGGGGGCTCGACGTCTTTTGTGCCGACGTCGCGGGGAAGGTCTTTGCCGACCTCGGTGCCTCCACGGGCGGATTTACCGACTGTCTCCTCCGCCGCGGCGCAGAGAGGGTCTTCTGCGTCGACGTGGGGGAAAATCTGCTCGACGGGCGCATCGCGCGCGATCCGCGCGTCGCCGTGATGGACCACACCAATGCGCGCTATCTCACCCGCGAGAGCTTTCCCGTCCCCATCGACGGCGTCGTCTCCGACCTAAGTTTCATCTCCCTGCGGCTCGTGCTGCCCGCCGTCCGTTCCATTCTGAGCGCGGGTGGACAGGCCTTCGTCCTCTTCAAGCCGCAGTTCGAATGCAACGGAAAGGGGCTGGGCAAGAGCGGGATCCTGCCCGTGCGCTATCACCGCGAGCTCCTCTCTCAATTCTACGATTTCTGCTGCGGGCTCGCTCTTTCGCCGCAGGGGATCGTCAACGCACCCGTCTTCCCCAAAAAGAACATCGAATACGTCGTCTTTCTCGAACGGGAGGGAACGCCGATCGGCAAGGAGGACTTTTTGCGGCGCGCAGAAAAAATTTGCGGGCTTTCATGAAAAATCTGTAAAAACACTTGCATTTATTCATAAATAGTCTTATAATATTGTGCGTGTATGCATATTGGGATATTCTATAACCAAGAACAGGTCGGCGACGAAGTTGTCTCCCGGATCGGGCAGATCCTGCGCGGGAGGGGGGCGCGTTGCGACTTTTTTTGTGCGCAGGAACAGATCGTTCCCTGCGACCGTCTGCTCGTCCTCGGAGGGGACGGCACCATTCTGCATGCGGCAAAGCGCGCGGCAGAGTGGAAGATCCCCCTCGTCGGCGTCAACTTCGGCAGACTCGGCTTTCTGACCGAATTCGAACGCGGAGAGGTCGGCGAAGCAGTGGAGCTCCTTCTTTCGGAGGAGTGCGATACCGTCGAGCGCACCATGCTCGAAGCCGATCTCAACGGCACGAAGCATGTCTGCCTCAACGAGCTCGCGCTGCTGCGGGGGATCTCGCCCGAACGCGCCATCCGCGTGGAGACCATCTCCGTCACCCTCGGCGGGAGATCGGCGCGCGATTTTCTCGCAGACGGTCTCATCGTCGCCACTCCGACGGGGTCGACCGCCTATTCCCTCTCCGCAGGGGGGAGCATCCTCATGCCCGACTGCAACGTCTTCATCCTCACCCCCGTCTGCTCCTGCTCCATGCGCGCACGCCCCATCGTCTGCTCCGACCGCAGCGTACTCGACTTCTCGGTTGAGGAGGGGGATACGCTCATGGCTTACGGAGACGGGGAATTTTTAGGCGCCATCCGCCGCACGGACAAGCTCACGGTCAGGCGGTCGGGAAAAAGGGTGCGCTTTTTGACGAGGGATCCGCAGGGGTTCTTCCTGCGGCTCACCCAAAAGATCAACTGAGAGACCGTTCCATCGGCAGATCGCAATATTACAGTATCAGCGTCAATACAAAAGGGAGAAATACCATGTTGAGAAATGCACGGCACCAACGCATCCTCGAGATCATCGCGGAGAAAGAGATCGAAACGCAGGAGGAACTCTGCGAGGAGCTCGCGGCGAGCAGTTTTTCCGTCACGCAGGCGACCGTCTCGCGCGACATCAAAGAGCTGCACCTCTTCAAAGTCAAGGGTTCGCGCAAGCGCTTCCGCTATGCCTCCGTCAGTGAATCGGAGAGCGGCATCTCCGAAAAGATGCGCTCGCTGTTCGTCACCTGTGTCGAACAGATCCGCCCCGTCGGCAACCTCATCGTCATCCGCACGCTCAACGGCAACGGAGCCAACGCGGGCGTGGTGATCGACCATCTGAGCTATCCCGAGGTCGTCGGCACCATTTCGGGGGACGATACCGTCCTCGTCATCTGCGAAAACAACGCCGACGCCCACACCGTCGTCGGCAAGCTCGAAGCCATTCTGAAGGGTTGATATGCTCAAACATCTCACCATCCGCAACGTCGCCCTCATCGACCATGCGGAGCTTGATTTTTCGGAGGGGCTGAACATCCTGTCCGGTGAAACGGGCGCGGGCAAATCGGTCATCCTCGACTCCATCGACTTCGTCCTCGGGGCAAAGGCGGACCGCGGAATGGTCCGCTCGGGGGAGGACGCCTGCGCCGTGCGCGCCGAATTCACCTCCTCCGGGGAGGTCAACGCCCTCCTCGCGGAGTTCGACATCGAACAGGATGAGACCCTCGTCATCTCGCGGAAACTGACAGCGGACGGGAGGGGGAGCCTCAAACTCAACGGCTGCACCGTCACCGCCTCCATGCTCAGGCGCATCACCTCCCTGCTCGTTGACGTGCACGGGCAGAGCGAGCACTTTTTCCTCCTCAGGGAGAGCAACCAGCTCAAACTGCTCGATTCCATCGGGGGGAAGGAGGTCGCCGCGCCCAAAGAGAAGGTGCGCGACTTGCTCGCAAAGCGCAAAGCCATCCTCGCCGATCTCGAGCTGCTCGGCGGCGACGAGGGCATGCGCAGCCGCAGAATGGACATCCTCAAATATCAGATCGACGAGATCGAACGGGCTGACCTCAAGGAGGGGGAGGAGGAAGAACTCATCGCCCTGCGGACCCGCTACCGGAATGCCGAGCGCATCCTGGACGGGCTCTCCGCGGCGCGCGACCAACTGCTCTCCGACGGCGGATGTGCCGACGGACTGCGCGGCGCCCAGCGTTCCCTTTCCTCCGTCTCCAAATACGAGGCTGCCTGCGTCTCCCTTGCGGAGAGGCTGGAAAACGTCTCCTCCGAGGTAGACGACATCGCCGATACCGTGCAATCCCTTCTCGACGGGCTGGATGTCGACGAGAGGGAGGTCGAACGGGTGGAGAGCCGCCTCGACGAATGGAAGAGCCTCAAAAAGAAATACGGAAGCGACTATGCGGCGATCCTCACCTTCCTCGAAAAGGCGAGGGCGGAGTATGACCTCCTCGCCGACAGCGGCGAGCGGTACGAAAAGCTCACCTCACAGCTCGAACGCCTCGACGACGCCCTCTTTGCGGCGTGCCTCTCCCTCACGGAGGCGCGGAAAAAGACGGCGGCTTCCTTCACCTCGCGGGTCGTCGGCGAGCTCAAGACGCTCAATATCCCTTCGGCGCGCTTTGAAGTCGCCTTCGATCCCTACGACCGTTCGGACGTCGGCAAGGCGACGGCAGAGGGGCTCGGGGGTGTGCGCTTTCTCTTCTCCGCCAACGCGGGCGAACCGCTCAAAGAGCTCGGGAAGATCATCAGCGGCGGCGAAATGAGCAGATTCATGCTCGCCGTCAAGGCACAGCTCTCCGCAGACGGGGGCATCGGCACCTACATCTTCGATGAGATCGACGCAGGCATCGGCGGCAGGACGGCGCGCTCCATCGCAGAGAAATTCGCAAAGATCGCAAAGGACGTGCAGCTCATCGCCGTGACCCACCTCTCGCAGGTGGCGGCGTTTTCCGACAAGAGCTTCCTCATCGAAAAGACGGAGGAGGACGGCAAGACGTTCACGCGGATCCGCGAGGTCGAAGGGGAGGACCGCCTGCGGGAGATCGCCCGCCTCATCGGAGGCAACCCCGAAAGTTCCAACGTCCTCGGGCATGCACGCGAACTGCTCGACGAGGCAGCGGCTTACAAAAACTCCCTCTGATGGGAGGGTAGATCGGGAATAGTTTTTTTCGGCTTACGCAAATTACCTTCTGTGTACGGAGGTTTTCATGCGTAGGCTGAAATTTTTTATTGCCGCTTTTTCCGCGCTCGCGCTCTTTCTCTTTCTCGGGGGGAATTTCTCTCCCGTCTCCGCAAGCGCAACGGGCGCAAAGGAATATTACATCGGGGGCATGACGGCGGGGTTCATGCTCTCTGCGGAGGGAACGGAGATCATCGGGCTCTCCGAGGTCTCGTCGGAGGACGGGATCCGCCGTCCCGCGCAGGATGCAGGGATCCGCATCGGGGACACGATCGTCGCGGCGGACGGCATCCGCATCAAGACGATCTCCGACCTCAATGCCGCGCTCGAGAGGAGCGGAGGCAAGCCCGTCAGACTTATCATCCGCCGCAAGGGGGAAACGGCGGAGACGGAGGTGACGCCCGTCAAGGACAGAAAGACGGGCAAATACAAGATCGGCGTGCTCATCCGCGACACGCTTGCGGGGATCGGGACGGTCACCTATATCCGCAAGGACGACTACCGCTTCGGCGCGCTCGGGCACGGCGTATGCGACGAGAACAAGAATCCGCTCGGGATCGCCGACGCCAAGGTCTTTCTTTGCAGCGTCATCGGCGTCAACAAGGGGATGCGCGGCAAGGCGGGAGAACTGCGCGGGCTGTTCTTGAACGATACTTCCATCGGAACGGCGGAGTGCGTGCGAGACACGGGGCTCTACGGCACCTTCGACAAGACATATGACTTCTCCCACGCCGAACTCGTCGAGATCGCGCCCATGTCGGAGGCGACCATCGGGAAGGCGATCATCTATTCGACGGTGGACGGGACCTGCCCCCAAAAGTATGAGATCTGCATCGCAAAGGTCGACGAAGACAACCGCGAGAACAAAAACTTCGTCATCAAAGTGACGGACGAGCACCTGCTCGCCGAGACGGGCGGCATCGTTCAGGGCATGAGTGGGAGCCCGATCGTACAGAACGGGAAGCTCATCGGCGCGGTGACCCATGTATACTGTATAATATGGACACCGGCGATGGCAGTAAGATACTTTTAACACAAAAAACTGAAAAAGGAGATGAAAATAATCATTTGTCGGTAGGGAATCCCGCTTGGGATTCCTTTTTTTGGATACTTGAAGAATACCTACCTGTTGTCAATATGTCATAAAACCGTTCACTCCATGAATTTTCATTTTTCCCAAGCACAAAAACATTGTGTCCGACTATTTTTTTATATCGCAAAATATGGCGGCTCCCAAGACTATCTGCAGTCATTTTCAGATGAACAGTCGATGATTGATGACTTGGCGCAGCAGAACGTACAGGTGTCAAGAATCATTGCAAGAAAAAACAAATTGTTTCGTGCTGCAGTGTATTGTTTGCTACTTGTTATCCCGTTTGGAACAATCATAGTGTTGGGAGGTGGAAATCTTGAATCTGAAGTAAAGCCTTTGGATAGGATTGACATTCAAATAGAAAAAACTATAATAAATACTAGGAGCACAGAAACATGTCAAAATCCATGACGGAACAGCAAAAATACGTTGCCATCATTGATGAAATTTCCGCGTCTTATTGCAAGATGCAGGCCGTTCGCCCTCTCAGCGAAAGTGAATTGGCGTATTTCTATCGGGAGTTTTCAATCAGAGCCAGCTATAACTCGAATGCGATCGAAGGGAATACTTTCACTTTTGACGCAACGAGGATTTTGATCGAAAAGGGGATCGTGCCCGGTGCCCACTCTTTACGTGAGAGCGAAGACATCATCGGGTACAAAGTGGCCTTCGATTATCTCTATAACGCTGTCAAGGAACGGCTGCCGATCAGCGAGGAATTCATCAAAAAGATCCACGGTTTTGTTTTGCGCGGTGACTCCGAAGCAGGACGGTACAGGACGATACAAAATTACGTTGGCAGTTTGTCAAGAGTCGTCTATACGCCTTGTCCGCCGAAAGAAGTTCCGCAGCAGATGAAACGACCGAGCAACTGATTGCGGATAAACAGGACGACATCGCCATTTTGCGCGGCTGTGATCTCATCAAAAACAACAAACGCAAGCTGCGAGATCCCGGAGCGCCCGGAGTTCATTTTCTGGCATCCGCCGTACTGGGATATTCTCTACCCGGACGTCATGTATCAAGCCGCTGACGTGGAAAATAAGTACGGCTTCGATCCGCGCCTTGCGGATCTTTCCCGCATCAAGGATTGGGATCGCTTTGTCGCGACGATTAAAAAGCGTCGATACAGATTTCAAAATCTGATGGAACGGAAAAGCGAAATCTGTCGGATCATGGAAATAAAATCTGTCGGGTTGAAAATTCAAAATCTGTCGGAATAGGCTTGCTTCTTCACGAAAAAAGTGCTATAATAAGTAAAAAGGAGCGAGAGGTTTTGCGATGACAAAAATAATCGGGGAGAACAATTACAAGCCAAGAGTCGTGGATAGCATCATCGAGCGATATCTTTCAACGTTTGGGGCTGTCTGTATAGAAGGTCCGAAGTGGTGCGGAAAAACATGGTGCGCATCTTATCACAGTAATAGCGAGTATCTGCTTGGTGATCCTGAAAACAACTTCCAGAATAGGACACTTGCGGAATTATCTCCGAATTTGGTGCTTGAAGGGGAAACGCCGAGGCTCATCGACGAGTGGCAGGAAACGCCGCCAATTTGGGATGCAGTTCGTTACTGCGTAGATAAGCGTGGGAAGAAAGGTCAGTTCATTTTGACCGGTTCATCTACGCCGAAACGCAAAGG
>CANQNB010000021.1 GCA_947625065.1 uncultured Clostridia bacterium
AGACCGCTTCGATGATGTCCATATCGATGATCTCGTTCTTGTGGATGCCGACGACGCGGTTGCCGATCCCGTCCTTGAGGAGGCGCACCGCCTTGTTGCCGAACTGGGCTGCGAGCATCCTGTCTGCCATCGAGGGCGAACCGCCGCGCTGGATGTGACCGATCGTCGTCGCGCGGACGCTGTACGTCGTTACCTCCTGCAGCTGTTTGGCGAATGCATCGGCGCTCGTCACGCCCTCGGCAACGACGATGATGTTGGAGTGCTTCCCGTTGGCGCGGGAGCGGTTGATGCGCATGACGATGTCGTCCATGTCATAGGCGATCTCGGGGACGACGATGATCTCCGCGCCGGAGGTGATGCCGACGTAGAGAGCGATGTCGCCGCAGTGGCGCCCCATGACCTCCACGACGGAGATACGCTCGTGGCTGTTCATCGTGTCGCGCAGTTTATTGATGACGTCGTTGCAGGTGTTGACTGCCGTGTCAAAGCCGAGCGTATAGTCGGTATACTGCAAATCGTTGTCGATGGTGCCGGGAATGCCGATGGTGGGGATGCCGTAGTCCTCGGTGAGGCACTTTGCCCCGCGGAAAGAGCCGTCGCCGCCGATGACGACGAGCCCCTCGATCCCCCTGCGTTCCAGCGTCGCGACCGCCTTCTGCTGCCCTTCCTTCGTCAGCATTTCGAGACAGCGCGCCGTTCTGAGCTTGGTGCCGCCCCGCTGGACGATGTCGGAGACCGTTCTCATCTCCATGGGCATCATAGTGTCGTCGATGAGCCCCGCATAGCCGCGTTCGATGCCATACACTTCCATTCCGTAATAGATCGCGGTGCGGACGACCGCACGGATCGCCGCATTCATGCCGGGCGCGTCGCCGCCGCTCGTCAAAAGTCCGATTCGCTTCATAGTAACCTCCGTAAAAGCCCTCTTTCTTTTTCTATTATAACAGATTCCGTGCAAAAAGAAAAGAGGTTTTCCAAATTTTTCTTTATTGATATTTGATTTTATCCTCGGACAGGTACAGACGGAGCTCCGCCGTGAGCGCGCGGGTGAGATTGACGCGGAAGGCGTACCCGTTTTTGCCCTCCAAAATGACGCGCGCCTCCGTCGTTCCGGGGTAGCTGTCGAGGGCGCCCAGCAGGTCGGAGAGTTCCTGCTCGCCGAGCCCCCTCGCGTTCAGCCAGAGCTTTTTCTCCTTCTTCTCCTCGATGGGAGGCGGGGCGGGCGCCTCTTCGTCCGCACGGAACTCCTCGATGGAGTCGGCGACGATAACGGGGAGCTTGCCGGGAGCGATGTCGATCTTCCCCGTGACGGAGACGATGACATCGGTGCGGAGGAAGGATTTCGCCCGGTCGTAGAGCTTGTTGAACACGACGCATTCGATGCTGCCATAGAGATCTTCCACGGAGACGAACGCCATCGTCGCGCCCGTCTTTGTGTTGATCTTTTTGATGGCGGAGACGATGCCGCCCATGGAGACCTGATCGTCCGCGCGGACATTCTGATAGGTTCGCTCCCCCGTCTCCTCGTCCTCTTCGTAGTCGGCGAGCAGACCGGAGTTAAAGTTGCAATTTTCGAAGTGGCGGGCATATGCCATGAACGGGTGACCGCTGACATAGACGCCGAGCACCGATTTCTCCTTTGCGAGCAGGTCCATGTGGTCCCACTCGGGGATGTCGGGATAGTCCGCTTTGGGCGGTTCCTCGCGGATGAAATCCCCGAAGAGGGAGAGCTGGGCGCTGTTTTTTTGCTTGTCCATGCCCGAGATGCGGCGCATGAGGTCCTCGTATACGGCGGCGAACTGGGAGCGGGTGTGCCCCATCCCGTCGAACGCCCCGCCGAAGATGAGCGCCTCCACCATCCGCTTGTTGACGAACTTGGTGCAGCGCATCAGAAAGTCGGAGAAGTCGGCGAACTTTCCGTTCTGTTCGCGCTCGGCGATGACTTCCTCCATCGCGCCGATGCCGACCCCCCTGAGTGCGCACAGCCCGAAGCGGATGCCGTTGCCCTGCACCGAGAAATATGTCTTCGAGAAGTTGACATCGGGCGGGTAGACCGCGATGTTCTTCTCCTTCATGTAGACAATGTACTTTGCGATCTCCTCGATCTTGGTGATGCGGTTGTTGAGAACGCCCGCGAGAAATTCCTTGGGATAATATTTTTTGAGATAGGCGGTCTGGTAGGCGACGACGGCATAGGCGGCGGCATGGGATTTGTTGAAGGCATAGGAGGCAAAGCTCTCCATCTGCGCGAACAGCTTCGCCGCGACCTCGGGGTCGATCCCGTGCGACTGGCAGCCCGTGATGTTTCCCCCTTTCTCGATGTTGCCGTAGATGAAGTTTTCCTTTTGCGCCATCAGCTCGTTGAGGTGCTTTTTTGCCATGGCGCGGCGGACGAGGTCTGCCTGCCCGAGGGAGTAGCCCGCAAGATTCTGGAAGATCTGCATGACCTGCTCCTGATAGATGATGACGCCCGCCGTCTTTTCGAGGATGGGTTTGAGCAGCGGGGTGAGATACTCGATGCTCTCGGGGTGTTCCCTGTTTTTGAGATAGCTCGGGATGAAGTCCATGGGACCGGGGCGGTAGAGGGAGATGCCCGCGATGAGGTCTTCGAGACAGGTGGGTTTGAGCTGTTTCATGAACCGCTTCATGCCGCCCTGTTCAAGCTGGAAGACGGCGTCGCAGTCCCCTTCGCAGATGAGCTCATATGCCTTCGGGTCGTCGCAGTCCTGCCCGAACTCGATCTTTCTGCCCGTGTCCTCATAGATGTAGTCGCACGCCTTTTTGATGTCGGTGAGCGTCGTGAGGGCGAGGAAGTCCATCTTCAGCATGCCGATCGACTCGACCTCTTTCATGTCGAACTGCGTCGTGATGTCGGCGTCGTTGCGGGAGAGCGGGACGTTGTCCGCGATCCTCTTTCTGCAAATGACGACGCCCGCCGCATGCTTGGAGGTGTTGCGGGGCATCCCTTCGAGTTTGAGACCCATGTCGATGACCCTCTTCAGCGTCTCGTCCGTCTCATAGATCTCGATGAATTCGCTGTTGCGCTTCCCCTCCTGATCCTCGAGCTTTTTCTTTGCCTCCCCGTATTTGTCGGGGTCGTCCTTCGCCTCCTCCATCTTGCGCCTGCAGCTCTCGATATTGAGACCGAGCAGTTCGCGGATGGTGGATTTTCCGTCCATGAGCTTGGTGACGCGGTCGGTCTCCGAGTAGGGAACGCGCATCACCCGCCCGACGTCCTTGATGACGGCGCGGGAGGCGAGCGTACCGAACGTGACGATCTGCGCGACGTTTTCGGAGCCGTATCTGCGGCGGACGTAGTCGATGGTCTCCTCCCGCCGCTCGGTGCAGAAGTCGACGTCGAAGTCGGGCATCGAGACGCGGTCGGGGTTGAGAAAGCGTTCAAAGAGCAGGTCGTAGCGCAGCGGGTCGACGTTGGTGATGCCGATCGCATAGGCGACGATGCTCCCGACGCCCGATCCTCTGCCCGGTCCCACGGGAATGTCGTGCAGGCGGGACCAGTTGATGTAGTCCCAGACGATGAGGTAGTAGTCCGCGAACCCCATCTTGATGATGATGTCGAGCTCGTATTCCGCGCGCTTTTTGATCTCCTCCGTCAGCTCGGGATAGCGGGTGGGCAGCCCCTCCCACGTCAGTTTGCGCAAAAAGTCGGGCGAGGGCGTGCCGTCGTCCGCCGTATAGAGCGGGATGAGCGATTTATCGTAGATGGGATCCCCGTTGTCTTTGAGGTTGAAGGGAGTGTCGGTATCCGAGACTTTGTTCGCGATGACGCGCGTGTTGGCGATCGCCTCGGGGTAGTCCTTGAAGAGCTCCGCCATCTCGTCGCCCGATTTCATGTAGAACTCATGCGTCTGCATCCTCATGCGGGTGGGATCGTCGAGCGTGCGCTTGGTCTGGATGCACATGAGCACATCCTGCATCTCCCAATCCTCTTTTTTGAGGTAGTGGACGTCGTTGGTCGCGACGAGCGGGATGCCCGTCTCCTGCGAGATCCTCACGATCATCGGAAGAACCATCCTCTGTTCGGGGATGCCGTGGTCCTGGATCTCGAGATAGTAGTCGTCGCCGAACGCCTCCCGCATGGAGAGGGCGAACGCCTTAGCTTGTTCGTATTGCCCCGCGAGAAGAAGACGCGGGATGCGCCCCGCAAGGCACGCGGACAGACAAATGACCCCCTCGGTGTGCTCCTTCAGGACGGTGTAGTCGATGCGCGGGCGGTAGTAGTATCCGTCGACGAAGGCGAGGGAGTCCAGCTGGACGAGATTGATATAGCCCGCCTTGTTTTTGGCGAGCAGGATGAGGTGATCGGCTTTCTGGTCGATGTGCTCCCTGTAATTGTCGACGACGTAAAACTCACAGCCGACGATCGCCTTGATCTTATTCTTCTTGCACTTTTCGGCGAATTTGAGGGAGGCATACATGTTGCCGTGATCGGTGAGAGCAACGGCGTCGATATGGTTTTCCACGCAGTGGCGGATGAGATCGTCCACCTTGACCGCACCGTCGAGCAGACTGTATTCGCTGTGGAGATGGAGATGTACGAAATCGGTCATGATAATCCTTTTTCTTCGGAGATCCGCATGAGTTTGCGGATGCGGTGGTTGAGACAGCTCTTGGAGATGTTCAACTGCTTTGCGAGTTCGGCGAGGGACAGGGTGGGACAGGCGAGCCTGCCTTCGAGGACGGACAGAAGTTGAGGCGGGAGCTCCTGAGCGATCCCCGCCTGTTTCAGACGCCCGAAGGTGACCGTCTGGGCGACGCTCGCGGTCGCCGCCCTGTCCGCATTGCCCGCCATGCAGTTGACGATGCGGTTTTCGTTGTTGTTCTCTTCACGCTCGGCGGAGATCCTCTCGAGGGTGCGGAGCGCCCTGTTCGCGCCGATCACGGACAGGAAATCGGAGATCGCCTCCCTGCTCTTGAGATAGAAGACCTGCTTGTCCCCCCGTTTGACGGCGTTTGCGAGGATCTGGAAGAAGGCGAGGCTCTCGCCGAACATGCGCGAGGGACCGTCCCCGTTGAAGATGACCTCAAGGTGGTACCCCGTCTTGGTCCCGTCCTTGGGGAGGGTGCAGCTCCCGCTCCCGAGGAAGGCGCCGCAGAGATAGCTGCGCGCGGTCTCCTCCCCCTCGCCGAAGGCATAGGCGGCTCTGACGATGTCTGCCGCGCTTTCCCCCGTATAGGAGACGGTGAGTTTGCTCTTGCCCCGTTTGGGATCGAGCTCGATGCGGGAGAGGGAGAGCGATTCCCCCGGAAAGAGCTCTTCGAAGATGTTCAGAAGGTAGGATGCGATCTCCTCGCTCTCGATCACAAAGGAGAGCGTCCCCCTTCTCTCATTTTCCGTAAGGCGCACATCCCCGCCTGTGTCGAGCAGCGCGGCGAAGACGGCGCCCAGGCAGTCCCTCTCCTTGGGGACCGACCTAATCAGATCGTGCTTGATTTCCTGCGTGAAATTCACGGTTTCCCCCGTTTCACAGATGTTTTTTGAACTCGGCGAAGCGGAACGTCGGGAACCTTCCGTCGATGTTGTCGATGAGGTCGAGCGGAACGCCCACCCGTTCGATCTGCTCTTTTGCGAGCTCGAGGTCACCCACGCGGTCGGGTGAGTGGGCGTCCGAATTGATGATGAAGCGCACGCCCGTATTCATGGCTGCGGCGAGCTCGTCGTCCGAGAGGTGCTGCTTCTTGGAACTGATCTCAAGGTAGGTGCCGTAGTCGCGGCAGCACTTGGCGACTTCGACGACGTCCGCCGTGCATTGGAAGTTGAGGTGGGTCACGGCGTCGACGGGATTTTTTTCGATCGTGTTGATGTACGCCTGCGTCGTCTCGCGGATCTCTCTCTTCGTCGCCTTGATATGGAGGACCTCCCTCATCCATCCGCCCCAGCCGAGGCGGGTGTCCCGGAAGGTATCGTAACGGATGATGACGTGGATCCCGGCGAGAAAAATATCAAAATTCTCGTAGTCCTTTTCGGTGAAATCGCTCAGCCCCGAGACGCCGCGGACATTGCACTCCATCCCCCGCAGCACGCGGATGGACGAGTTCTCCGCCGCATACTGCACCGCGGCGAGCCAGTCTGCCGTCTCCTTGCGCTTTAAGCCCCGCATATGGTGGGAATAGCCGTGCTCGGTGATGGCGATCTCCTTGAGCCCTGCCCGTTCCCCCGCCAGCGCATTTTCGAGCGCCGACGCCTTTCCGTCCGAAAAGACCGTGTGCGTATGATAATCAGCCGTAAGTTTCATAATCCCTTCTTCGCGGCGCCGCGCCGCTTCCTATGTATCTCAGTATCTCAGCCCTCTATGGGATGCGCCTGATCTCCTCCCGCAGGAGGATGCCCGTCCTGCGGTAGACCTCCGCTCTGACCTTTGCGATGAGTCCGGCGACGGCGTCGGAAGTTGCGCCGTCATTGATGATGAAGTTGGCGTGCTGCCCGGAGACGCGCGCCCCGCCGAGAGAGAGCCCCTTGAGACCGCAGCGCTCGATGAGTTCCCCCGCCGTGACATCGGGAGGGTTGACAAAGACGCAGCCCATGCTCCTCCCCGAAGGGAGATGGGCGCGCTGCGCACGGTAGCGGGCAGCCGTGAGTTCGATCTCTTCCCGCGGCTTCTCTGTCCCCCGCAGCATCACCTCCGCAACGGCGATCCCCGACAAAAAGAGGCTCGTTTTTGTCCCGAAGGCGCATTCCTGCGCGGAGAAGCGGCGGATCTTTCCCCCTTCCACCCCCGTGACGCTCTCGATGAGGTCGCCGATGTGCCCTCCGCGGACGCCCGCGTTCATGGCAGTGGCTCCTCCGACCGTCATGGGGATGCCCGTGAGAAACTCCAAGCCGCCGATGCCGTTTTCCCGCGCGAACCGCAAAAGAGCCCCTCCCGTGACGCCCGCGCGCGCACGAATCTGACTGCCCGAACATGACAGCGACTGCATCCCGCAAAAGCGGACGACGACCCCGTCGAACTCTCCGTCCCGCGGGAGGACGTTCGCCCCCGCCCCGAGAAGGACATAGGGGATCGCATGCCGCGCAAGAAAGTGCAGGAGCGCGGCGAGTTCCTCTGTTCCGCGCGGACAGACGGAAACGGTGGCAGTGCCGCCGCAGCCGATCGTCGTGTGCCGTGCGAAGGAGAAATCTTTCTCCGCGGGAAGGTGCGGAAATCTCTCGCAAAGAAGCGTATAAATATCCAATTATAATGCTCCTTTTATTTTATCACATCTTTGCGTATATTTCAAATGTTTTTTAGAAATTTATCAAGATTTTTTGCGCCGCCCCCCTCTGCCGTGAAAAGACGGAGACGTTCGAGGGCGGAGGCGTCCGAAAAGACGCTCACCGTGCGTTCGCTCCCGTCCTCTCCGACGGGGAGCATGCCGATTTCGGAGAGCATTTCCTGCACTTCGGCGGAGCGCAGCATGGCGAGAAGGGCGAGGCAGTCCTCCCGCTTCTCCGAGGAGAGCACGGAGATGTATTGGTAGAGGTCGTTGTACGCCGTGAGGGTCTTGCGGTAGACCTGCACGTTGCGCGTGCGGAAGCGGTAGACGTCCCGCTGGGTGCCGAGAAGATAGCGGTACTTTCCGCCGAGAAACCCGACGTAAGCCGCCGTCGACTCCACGGGTTCTCCCCCGATGCCCGCGAGCAGGGCGGAAATACAGGCGAGGTTGCTTCCCCCCTCCGAGATCGCGATCCTGCCCTCCTCCCCAAAGTCTTCCCGCGGGGAAAAGAGATAATACTCCCCTCTGCACCACGGGATGGCGAGCGTCTCCCCGCCGAGTTCCCCTCCCGGAAAGGAATATGGCAGCGGGAGGCTTCTCTCCGCAAAGCAGGAAAGCCCGATCCCGAAGGAGATCATATCGGGGCACTCCCCCTTGGAGAACGCGTCTTCCGCCCCCTCCGCGGTATAGCTCGTGACAAGATAGTACACGTTGCGCTCCCCCTCTGCTTTGCGGGCGATCTTCCGCAAAAAGGAGGTACGGGAGCCCGTCCCGCCCTCAAAAGTGTCGACGTTCCATACACGGACGACCCGCTTCGCCGTCTCCTCCTCTTTGCTCTCCCGCGGGAAGCAGGCGACGGAGAGAAGGATGACCAAGATGAGGACGAACGGGACGCACGCAACGGCGAACTTCCCGACCGTCTTCCAATTCCCCCGCAAATTCATATATTCATATTGTATGCGTTCGGACGCGGAGGCATGCGCGGAAAAAGAAGGGGCACAAGTCTCCCCGTGTCCCTTCCGCGTCTCTGCCGAAAGTTCCCTTGCGGCAAAGACTCTATTCAAAAGCGGATCCCCGCTGCACCCTCCATTTTGTGCAACGGGCGCGTTCTTATGCAAAAGGAGAGCGATCCCGCTCTCCCCTTGGGTCAGTGGCGCTTCTGGAAACTGTCGCAGCAGGTGCAGTGCGCACAGTCGCCCGTGTTGCCGACATGGATCCTGTCCAGCTCGCAGTGCATGCCGTCGCAGTTGAATTTGCAGTCGGTCACACCACAGGAAACGCCCTTGTTGGGTTCGAACGTCATAGTTATCCCTCCTCAACGGCAGTATTCCCCCTTTTTCGGAAAAATATCTTGACAAATGCGCACGGAACAGGTAAAATATACCAAAAGGAGAAAATCACCATGAAAGTCATTCTCAAAGCAGATGTCAAGGGAAGCGGAAAAAAGGGCGACATCCTCGAAGTCTCCGACGGCTATGCCAAGAACTTCCTGCTAAAGCGCGGGCTTGCGGAGCTCGCCACGGCGAGCGGGATCAACGCGGTCGAGCAGAAGCGCACGGCGGATGCCTTCCACAAGGCGGAAAATCTCAAAGCGCAGAAGGAGCTCGCCGCCAGGATCGACGGGAGCGAAGTGACCGTCCCCATCCGCACGGGGAAGAACGGCAAGGTCTTCGGCTCGGTGACGACGGAGAAGATCGCAGATGCCCTCTCCTCCCTCGGCTACGAAGTGGACAAGAAGAAGATCACGACGAAAGAGCCGCTCAAAAACGTGGGCACCTATGAGGCGGAGATCCGCCTGATGGAAAACGTCTCGGCGAAGATCAAAGTCCACGTCGTCCCCCTCGAGTGAGACGGAAGGAACGATGCGCCCTCCGGCGGGGACATCGGAATCGGAGTTTTCCCGCCAAGGAGCACCCGGAGCACAAAGCATGATCGAAGTAAAAGAGCTGACAAAAGTATATAAGAGCCGCAAAAGCGGAAACTGCACAGCCCTTGATCACATAAGTTTTACTTTGCCCGACAAGGGCTTTGTTTTTGTCATCGGCAAGAGCGGAAGCGGCAAGACGACCCTCCTCTCCCTTCTCGGCGGACTGGATACCATCACCTCGGGCGAGATCATCGAAAACGGCAGGCATATCGACAAACTCAGGCTCCGTGAGCAAGTCTATTACCGCAACTCGACGATAGGTTTCATCTTTCAGGACTTCCATCTGATCGACGAGCTCACGATCGCGGAAAACGTCGCGCTGGCGCTGGAGTTGCGCGGAGAAGACGGCGGGGAGCGGGTGCGCAAGGCGCTTGCGGACACCGACCTTGCCGAATACGAGAGGCGCTACCCGAAGGAGCTCTCGGGCGGACAGAAGCAGCGCGTGGCGATCGCGCGTGCACTCGTAAAACAACCCTCGATCATCCTTGCGGACGAGCCGACCGGCAACCTCGACAGCAAGACGACGGCGCAGATCCTCGACCTGCTCAAAGAGCTGTCCAAGCATAAACTTGTGGTCATCGTGTCGCACAATCTGAGCGATGCGGAGCACTACGCCGACGAGATCCTCGAGCTTTCCGACGGCAAGATCCTTCAGCATCTGAAGAGAAACGAGGACTTCGACGAGCGCCTCAGGGTGGAGAAGGATACGCTCGTCATTCCTTACGGCGAAAAGCTCACCGAAGAAAATCTGAGCAGCGTCAATTCCAAGCTGCAGAGCGTTGAGATCAGATCCATTCAGCAGGACAGCGACAGATTTTTACCCTACGAAAATCCGAAGGAGCGCGCCCAAAAGACCCCGCCGGTCCCGCTTGAGAAAAAGCACCTGAAACTCAAACATACGGCAAAACTTTCGGTAAAATTTGCGCGGCACAGTTTGCTCCGGACATGCATCTATTCTGCGATCTTTGCCGCCGTGTTGGTCGTCTTGGGACTCTCCCAGCTCATCATGAACTTCAACGGCGGCGAGGTCGTCGCAAACGAAATGGCAAAGCGCAACCTCACCTGCAATTCCTTCATTAAGAATGACAACGTAGCCTACGACAGCGTGGACACGACCCGCCTCGTGGATGTGGAAGCGGACGATCTGCAAAAATTTTACGACGCAGGCTACGAGGGCAAGGCGTATCCACTGGTGAACTACTCCTTCCGGAATACAGCAAGCGATATAGATGTCAATCAGAAGCGACCGACGCTACGCGCCGATCCGTATGCAATCACGGAAAGTTCGGGTGTACTCATCACCGAAGAAAGTTTTCTTGAAACAAAATTCGGCGCTTTGAAATACGCCGCACTTTCGGACGATCCTAAGGATTACGGCGTATATCTTACCGATTATTTTGCCGATGCCTATCTTGCAAATCATCCGTCGGTTACGTCCTACGGAGAACTTTTGGGTCCAACACAACAGTTTACGGGTTACGTCTATGGGTACGTCAACGGTGTAATCGACACGGGTTACAAAGAGCGCTATCGGGATCTTCTCGCCAAGCTCTCCAATCCTGATTTGTCCAAGAACGAGCTCAAAAAACTTTCCGAGAGCAACGAATGCCTTGCCTTTCTCGATGAACTCTGTCAATATCTTTCCGTTGCCTATTCCTTTGCGCCGGACTTCGTCGAAAACGCCGTAGTCTCAGGGATCCGGCAGTTCGTCAGTACGGGCATCAGCACGTTTACCTATCGTGGGCGGACATGCGATTATTCGGAATCGTGGTTTTCGAGCGACGATATACGCAGTTCCGTCCCGCTCGGCGAGAACGAGATCTTGATGAACTATGACGTCTACAATCAGATCTTCGGTACAAATTTTACGCCGCAGAGCATGCGAACGTTCAAACCTCACGAGGTGAAGTTCACCTACTGCTTGCAATGCGACAAAAACAAGTCGCAGATAAAGTACGAGGCAACGCTTACCATCGTGGGGCTCAACAATAACAACGTCCGCGTCAACATGGCGGACAACATCTTCCGCGAAATTCAACGCGCCGAAATGCTAACCTTTGGCTACTATTTCGACAATGACGGGCAGACGGAACTCCTCTTTAACGTGGCAAGCGAGAACGGGTTTATCCCCAATTCGTCGATCGGCGGCTCCATTACGACAATGACCAAGGCAGTGAACGTGTTCAGCCGCTTCTTTGACCTCATCTTCGGCGTGCTGTGTGCGGCGCTTCTGCTCCTGATGGTGCAATTCGAACTGAAAAACATCCGCGACAAGATGTGCGACATCGGTATCATGAAGGCGCTGGGGGCAAGGGACATTGACCTTATCGTCATTTTCGGTTTCCAGATCCTGCTCGCTGGGCTTGCGATGGTGGCGCTGTATACCGCAGGCTCGTTTGTGTTCATCGGGCTTGCCAACAAGATCCTCGTGCTCTCCCTGAATGAGCTCGCGAGAAACGCAATGGTGATGGACGTCGCCTTCCTCGTCGTCAAGTGGAAGTACATTTTGCAAAACTGTCTGTTGGCGTGTGGGATCATGCTTGTATCCTTCCTTGCGCCCATGCTCCGGTTGCGGTATATCAAGCCGACCAACGTCATAAAAGCAAAAGAATAGGCGGATGGGTCCACGCCCTCCGGGGCAGAAAAAGCTGCCGCAAGCGAATAACTTCGCCCGCGGCAGCCCTTTTTTCTTCGTCTTACTTTCTTCCGTAGTAGGCGTTCAGATACATCTCCCTGATCTCGCCGATGAGCGGATAGCGGGGATTGGCGCCCGTGCACTGGTCGTCGAAGGCGTCCTCCGACATCCGGTCGAGCGCGGCAAGGAACTGCTCTTCGGTGAATTTCCCCTCGAGCGCCTCGCGGATGGTGGAGGGAAGCCCGAGCGTGCGCTGCAGTTCATGCAGTTTGGCGATCAAGGATTCGACGAGCTTGGCATCCGTTCTGCCCGTGCAGCCGAGATAGCGTGCAGCGTCTGCATAGCGCGCCTGCGCCTGCGGGTAGGCGTACTGCGGGAAGGTCCCCATCTTGGTGGGAGCCTCCGCGCTGTTGAAGCGGATGACCTCTTCGAGCATGAGCGAGTTGGCAACGCCGTGCGCGACGTGGAAATAGGAGCCGAGCTTGTGCGCCATCGAGTGGCAGACGCCGAGGAAGGCGTTGGCGAACGCCATGCCCGCCATCGTCGCGGCATTGGCGACCCTTTCGCGCGCCTCGGGGTCCCCCGCCCCTTCCGAATAGGCACGGGGAAGATAGGTGAAGAGAAGGCGGAGCGCTTCCTTGGCGATGCCGTTGGTGAAATCGGTCGCCATGACGGAGGCGAGCGCTTCGAGCGCATGCGAAACGGCATCGATGCCCGAGGCGGCGGTCAGTCCCTTCGGGATGTTCATCATGAGGTCGGCGTCGACGATCGCCATGTCGGGCATGAGTTCGTAGTCGGCGAGCGGATATTTGGTGCCCGAGGTCTCGTCGGTGATGACGGCAAACGGCGTCACTTCGCTGCCGGTGCCCGCCGTCGTGGGAATGGCGACGAAGAGCGCCTTGTCCCCCATGTGAGGGAAGGTATAGATGCGCTTGCGGATGTCGACAAAGCGCATTGCCATGTCCTCGAAATCGACTTCGGGGTGCTCATACATCACCCACATGATCTTGGCGGCATCCATCGGCGAACCGCCCCCGACCGCAATGATGACGTCGGGTGCAAAATCGCGCAGCTGCTCCATCCCTTCGTTGGCGCATGCGAGCGTGGGGTCGGGCGTGACATCGAAGAAGGTCGCATGTTCGATCCCCTGTTCGTCGAGGACGGCGGTGATCGCCTTGGTGAACCCGCTCTCAAAGAGAAATCTGTCCGTGACGATGAAGGCGCGCTTTTTGCGGTACACCCCGCCGAGCTCCTTGAGGGCGAGGCTGAGGCATCCGCGTTTGAAATAGACCTTTTCGGGCGCTCTGAACCAAAGCATGTTTTCTCTCCTTTCGGCGACCGTTTTGATGTTGATGAGATGCTTGACGCCGACGTTCTCCGAGACGGAATTTCCGCCCCAGCTCCCGCATCCGAGGGTCATGGACGGCGGGAACCTGAAATTGTAGAGATCGCCGATGCCGCCGTGCGCGGCAGGCGTATTGACGACGATGCGGCAGGTC
Source organism: uncultured Clostridia bacterium (assembly GCA_947625065.1). Lineage (GTDB taxonomy): Bacteria > Bacillota > Clostridia > Christensenellales > Borkfalkiaceae > Gallimonas. The sequence goes on from CANQNB010000021.1 coordinate 13,277, forward strand.
TTCATGGCGGTGCGGAACGCTTCGAGTTTCTCCTTCTCCGCGGGGTCGATATAGATGGAGGACGTGTGACCGATCCCCCCGTCGCGGACAAGGCGATCCGCCTTGGCGACGGCATCGCCGAAGTCCTCCGCGCGGTACATCGCGAGGACGGGAGAGAGCTTTTCATGGGCAAATTCCTCGCTGAGGTCGACCGATTCCACCTCACCGACGAGCACCTTGGTGCCTGCGGGTGCTTCGAACCCCGAGAGCGATGCGATCGTCGTCGCAGTCTGCCCGACGATGCGGGAGTTGAGCGCGCCGTTCACAAAGATGGTCTTGCGCACCTTTTCCGTCTCCTCGGGAGTCAAAAAGTAGGCGCCGCGCAGCTGCATCTCCGCCTTGAACTCGTCGTAAACGTCCTTTAAGACGATCACCGATTGCTCGGATGCGCAGATCATACCGTTGTCGAACGTCTTGGAGTGCAGGATGGAAGATGCGGCGAGACGGATGTCTGCCGTGCAATCGATGACGGCGGGCGTGTTCCCCGCGCCGACGCCGATGGCGGGCTTCCCTGAGGAATATGCCGCCTTCACCATGCTCGCGCCCCCCGTTGCGAGGATCATATCCGCCTCGTGCATGATCATGGCGGAGAGCGGAACGGTCGGCATGTCGATCCAGCCGATGATGTCCTCGGGCGCCCCCGCCTTAACGGCAGCCTCGAGCACGATCTTCGCCGCCTCGATGGTGGAGCGCTTTGCACGCGGATGGGGGGAGATGATGAGCCCGTTCCTCGTCTTTAAGCAGAGCAGACACTTGAAGATGGCGGTCGAAGTGGGATTGGTCGTCGGGATGATGGCGGCGAGCACGCCGATCGGCTCTGCGATGCGCGTGTAACCCGCTGCCTCATCGTGTTCGATGACGCCGCACGTCTTCTCGTTCTTATAGGCGTTGTAGATGTACTCGGATGCAAAATGGTTTTTAATGACCTTATCTTCGACGACGCCCATTCCCGTCTCCTCGACGGCGAGCTTGGCGAGCGGGATGCGCGCCTTGTTCGCGGCGAGCGCAGCGCGGTAGAAGATCTCGTCGACCTGTTCCTGCGTATATGTCGAGAATTTTTCCTGCGCCGCCCGCGTACGGGCAAGCATTTTCTTCAGGGAATCCTCGTCGCATACAACAAAGTCCTTCATGTGCTTCCTCCTTACTTTGTTCCATTCGATTATATCGAATCTTGCCGAAAATGTCAACGTTCAAACCATAATTTCCCAAAGAAAATACGAAAACGCGGCGGAGACGACCCCGCCGCGTTCCTCATCAGAGCGATTTCAACTGTTGTTCGAGTTTTTGCTTCATGTCGAGATACTTTTCGCGCTTTGCCTGCTCATCCTCCACGAGCTTTTTGGGAGCCTTCGCGACGAAGTTTGCGTTGGCGAGCTTCCCCTCCGCGCGGGCGATCTCTCCGTTGACGCGGGCGAGCTCCTTCGTGAGACGGGCGCGCTCCTCTTCGAGGTTGACGAGCTCGCCGAGCGGGATGAAGATCTGCGCCGTCGGCGTGACCTGTGAGACCGTCTTGTCCCCTGCCTGCGCGCCGCTCTCGACGAAGTCGATCTCGCTTGCGCCCGCGAGACGGAGGATGGAGTTCCTGTTGACGGAGATCAGCCGCTTCGCCTCCGTCACGAGATAGATACGCACCTTTTTGGCGGGCGGGCAGTTGACCGAGACCTTGATTGCGCGCACCGCCTTGATGAGTTCGATCACCCCCTCGAAGTTCTTCGCCTCCTGCTTATAGGAGAGCTTGGAATTGTAGCGGGGATAGTCCGCCGTGATGATGTTCCCCTCCGTGTTGGGCAGGTACCCGTAGATCTCTTCAGTGACGAAGGGAGCGAACGGATGCAGCAGTTTGAGGAGATCTGTGAGCACGAACAGGAGGACGCCGAGGGTCGCGCGCTTTCTCTCGGGGTCGTCGCCGTAGAGCGCGGGCTTGGAGAGCTCGATGTACCAATCGCAGAAGTCGTCCCATGCGAAGGAGGTCAGCTTGTCCGCGGCGATGCCGAGGTCGTACTTCTGCAAGGCAAGCGTCACCTCCCGGATGGTCGTCTGCAGACGGGAGATGATCCAACGGTCGGCGGGCGCGAGTTTGATCTTGGAGATGTCCTGCGGGATGTCGGCGTCCTTGACGTTCATGAGCACAAAGCGGGACGCGTTCCATATCTTATTGATGAAGTTGCGCGACGCCTCCACCTTTGCCTCGGTGAAGCGGGTATCGTTGCCGGGAGCGACGCCTGTGATCAGGGAGAGCCGCATGGAATCGGCGCCGTACTTTTCGATGATCTCAAGGGGGTCGATGCCGTTCCCAAGCGATTTGGACATCTTCCTCCCCTGCTCGTCGCGCACGAGCCCGTGGATGAGCACGTCGCGGAAGGGAACTTTCCCCGTATAGCGGATGCCCGAGAACATCATGCGCATCACCCAGAACGGAATGATGTCGTAT
>CANQNB010000022.1 GCA_947625065.1 uncultured Clostridia bacterium
TCCTTCGTGTGGGCGACGCCGATCTCATACCCCTTTTCGTATGCGAACGCGAGGTCTTTGACGGCATACTGGTCCATCGCGCCGAGCTCGGGCTCCAGCCAAAGGTCGATGTAGCGGCGGCTTCTCCTCCTCTTCTGGGTGGCGCGGGTATCCATGATGTCCATGCACCGCAGGAGGGTGTAGATCACGTTGCCCTGCGCCTCCTTCTCGCGGACGAGGTTGCCGAGCACATCGACGGCAACGATCGCCTCCGCTCCCATGTCCTTGAGTTGGGGGGTCGGGACGCGCTCGAGGATGTCTCCGTCGACGAGCATCTTGTACTCACCGAACTGCGCGGGGGTGAATACGCCCGGGATGGACCCCGAGGCGATCGCCGCATCGACGACGCTGCCCTCCTTCATGACGACGAGCTTGCCCGAGATGAGGTCGGTGGCGATGCAGGCGAAGGGAATTTTCAGTTCGTCGAACGTCTTCTCCCCCATGAGATCCACGACGATCTTGCGGGCTTTCGTCATCTTCATGAGACCGTTCCGCCGCAGGGGCGAAACATTTGCGGCTGCGATGTCCGCGAGTTTGAGGTCGAGGACCACCGCTTTCATGGCGGCAGGACTCACGCCGGCACAGTAGCATGCGCCGACAAGCGCCCCCATAGAACAGCCGGTGACAAAGTCGGGGCGGATCCCCGCCTCTTCCATTGCTTGCAGGAATCCGATGTGCGCGACGCCGCGCGACCCGCCTGCACCGAGTGCAAAACCAAGTTTCTTCATAATATATCCTCTTTTTGCATACAAAACAGTATGCGTGATTTTACCAAACGATTCTCTTCCGCCCTTTTGACAGCGGCGGTGCTGTTTGCGATCGTTCTCTTTCTCGTCTTCCCCGCACGGTATGCACGCTCCGTCCGCGACGGGATCGACCTGTGGGCGGTGAGCGTTCTCCCCGCAACCCTTCCGATGTTCTTTCTGACCGCGATCTTTACGAGGCGGAAACTGTTTGCGCGCGTCGCCAAGGCACTCTCTCCCCTCTCCGCGGCGCTGTTCGGCGTCTCGGGCGGGGGCGCGTGTGCGGCGCTTCTCTCTGCCCTTTCGGGCTATCCCGTGGGAGCGCGCACGGTGTACGATCTCTCCCGCACGGGCGTGCTCTGCGAGGACGAGCGCTTCCGCGTCGCCTGTCTTTCGACGACGTCCGGCCCCGCCTTTCTCGTGGGCGCGGTGGGCGGAGGGATGTTCCGCAGCGCCGCAGCGGGATGGGTCCTCTTTCTCTCCCATCTAATGGGGATCTGCCTCGTCTGCTTCCTTTTGCGTCTCTTTGCAAAGGGAAGGAGGCGGACGTCTTTTGTGCCGAAGGGAGAGACGCTGTCCCTCTCCGAACTGCTCTCGGGCTCGGTGCTCTCCGTGCTCTGCGTCGGAGGTGCGATCGCGATCTTCTCCGTCTTCGGTCAGATGATCGCCGACCTCTGCGCCCCGCTCGGTCTGCCGGCGATTCCCGAGGCGATGTTGCGCGGGCTCCTCGAAATGACGGCGGGCTGTTCCCTCCTCTCCTCGGCGCCCTCTGCGCTCTCGCTGGCACTCTGTTGCTTTCTCGTGACGTTCGGCGGGCTCTGCGTTCTCATCCAGCAGCTCGCCTTTTTGACACAGGCGGGCATCTCTGTCCCCAAGTTCCTTGCGGTGAAATTCGCGCAGGGGGTCGTCTCCGCCCTCCTCTGTTATGTTCTGTCTCTTCTCTGCGGGTTTTAATTGTAGGCGCCGAGAAGTTTGAACTGCACGCAATAGGCTTTTGCCTCGGCAAGCGCCTTCTTGACCCATTCGCTCGCGAGGTCGCCCGCAAATTCGATAAAGAAGCGGTACTGCCCGAACATGTACTTTACGGGGCGCGACTCGATGCGCGTGAGGTTGAGCCCGTGCCGCAAAAAGATCTTGAGCAAGCCCAAAAGGGAACCGGGGCGGTCGGCACAGACGGCGCAGAAGAAGACCATACTGCTGTGCTCGGGCAGGGCGTTGCGGCGCTCCGCGAGGATGAACCGCGTAAAGTTGCCCTTGTTGTCTGCAATGTTCTCGTCCGAAAGGACGATGCCCTCCCGCACGATATGGGCGCCGACGATCCCCGCAGAGTGGGCGTCGAGCCTTTCGAGGCTCTCTGCCGTCGCCGCCGTGGGGATGCATTCGGCATGCGGGAAGTGCTTTTCGAGGTAGGCTGCGCACTGCCCGATCGCCTGCTCGTGCGAATAGATGCGTTCGACGTTTTCATATGCGACCCCTTGCAAGGTCGCGATGCGATGGTCGATGGCGAGCGGATATTCCTCGACGGCAAAGATCTCCTCCTCGCTCAACAGATCGAGGCATTCGAGCACGCCGCCGTTCAGGGAATTTTCGACGGGAAGCACGGCGCGGTCGGCTTCCCCCGAGAGAAGTTTGTCGACCGCCTCGGTAAAACTGTGCGAGAGAAGGATCTCCGCACCCCTGCACATCTGCCTCGCCGCCTGTTGTGAATAGCTTCCCTCCGGTCCGAGACAGCTCACTTTCCATCCGGAACGCCCTTCGCGGGCGGTAGTTCCCCCTGCCATCTCACACCTTCTCCGCAATGTCGTAGATGAGGCGCTCCGTGTCCTCCCAGCCGAGGCAGGGATCGGTGATCGACTTCCCGTAGACGACGTCGTGTTCCTGGCACCCCTCGACGAGGAAGCTCTCGATCATGAATCCCTTGACGATGCGCCTAAAATCGGCGTCGTATTGGCGGTTCTGAAGCACCTCTTCAACGATGCGGATCTGCTGTTCGAAGCGCTTGCCCGAGTTGGAGTGGTTCGCATCGACGATGATGGCGGGATTGCGGAGTCCCCCTTCCGTTGCGCTGTATCCCTCCAAAACCTGCATGACCGTCTCGTAGTGGTAATTGGGGATGTCGTTCCCGTAGTTGTCGACCCGCCCCCTGAGCACGGCGTGGGCATACGGATTGCCGCTCGTTTCGACCTGCCAGTTGTGGTATTTGAACACCTGTGGGCTCTGCGCCGCATAGATCGAATTGATGAGCACGGGGATGCTCCCGCTCATGGGGTTTTTGAAGCCGACGGGCAATTCGATCCCGCTCGACACCAAACGGTGCATCTGGTTCTCACTCGACCGCGCACCGATGGCGACATAGGAGACGAGGTCCTCGACATAGGCGAAATTCTCGGGGTAGAGCATCTCGTCTGCCGCGGACAGCCCCGATTCGCTGAGCGCCCCTAAAAGCAGGCTGCGGATGGTATAGATGCCTTTGAGGGTGTCCTCCTTGTGCTCAGGGTCGGGCTGGGAGAACATGCCCTTATAGCCGACCCCCCGCGTGCGCGGCTTCGCGGTGTAGATGCGGGGGATGAGCACGAGCCTGTCCTTGACCTTTTCGTTGAGTTTGCCGAGACGGTTGACATATTCGAGAACGGGCTTGGGCTCATGGGCGGAACAGGGTCCCACGATAACGATGACTTTATCCGATCTGCCCGTGATCACGTCGGTGACGAGTTTATCGCGTTCCCCTTTGAGCTGCGCAAGGGCGCGGGGAACGGGGTTTTCCGCCACGATCTGCTCTGCCGACGGGATTTCTATCTGCTTTTTGAACATCAGTTCCCTCTTTTCCGAATGTATTCATAGACTTCCTTCGGGACGTATGCCTCATAAGGCTTGCCGAAGGCGATGGAATTGCGCACGATCGTCGAGCTGATGTGCAGCAGCTCCTGTTCCGCGGGGATGTAGATGGGGATCATCTCGGCGTTGAGTTTGCGGCTCGCATAGAAGTCTGCCGTTTCGTACTCAAAATCAATGGTATTGCGCACCCCGCGCACGTAGAACGGCGTGTTCTCTGCCGTGAGCAGATCGGCGATGACGCCCGTCCAGCAGAGAACGCGCACCCGCTTCTCATTGCGGTAGACCGCTTCGATCATCTCCGTCCTTTCCTGCGGGGAAAAGCAGCTCGATTTTTCGCGGTTGACGGCGACGGCGACCACCACTTCGTCGAAGAGTTTGAGACACTTTTCGACGGTATCGGCGTGCCCTGCGGTGAACGGGTCAAACGTTCCCGCAAAAATGCATTTCTTCACGGTTCGCACCTCTTCAACATGGTGATCTTGGTTCTTCCGTAACTGCGGAAATCGGACACAGACCAGCCGTCGGGCGCCCGCTCCTCGCGTTCGCTCTCCGCAACGACCAATCCGTCCTCCCTCAGCAGCCCGCGCTGTGCCACGAGGCGCAAGATCTCCTCCGTATAGTCCTCCCGGTAGGGCGGATCGGAAAAGATGAGATCGAACTTCCCCGTGACGCGCATGAGACAGGCGCGAAAGTCGAGCGCATACAGCTCCCCTTCCTCCCTGACGGCGGCAAGATTTTTCTTGCAGACGGCAAGGCTCTCGCGCGAGATGTCGTTAAAGACAACGTGCGCGGCGCCGCGGGAGAGACACTCGATCCCGAGCGCACCGCTCCCGCAGAACAGATCGAGCACCCTCGCTCCGGGGAGGCGGGACGAGAGGATCTGGAAGAGCGACTCCTTCACGCGGTCGGAGGTCGGGCGGATGTCCTTCCCCGCGAACTCCGCAAGGATGCGCCCGCGATGTTTGCCCGCGATGATCCTCACTTCTGCCTGTCCTTTTGGGAATTTTGTTTGGAATTTTGCCGCTGTGCGTTCCTGCCCGCCTCGGCGACCGTTTCGGCGCGCTCGACCTCCGCCTCGCGCGTCCTCCTCTCCTTCTGCGCCCCGACGATATAGAAGATGCCGCTTACGAGCAGAGGCAAGAGGAGCATGAGGAGGGACCAGAAAAGACTGACGGAGAGCCCCCCGCCCACCGAGGTATTGAACCACGTGACGGGAAAGATCGCCCAGCCGGCGAACATGAGGAAGAGCGTTCCGACAAAGCTCGAAAAAATCAGGTTGCCCGCAAGTTGGAGGCTCCCCCCGATGATGGCGAGAACGGCGGCGGGCAGGGCGACGTAAAACCCGATGAGGAACCCCTTCCACGGGCGGTATTCCCGCTCGGGGCGGTGTCCGCTGCCTGAGGGGATGCCGAACAGTTCGTTCCTCCTGTGCAGCTCTCCCGCCACATAGACGCCGTAGTGGAGCTTTCCGTAGTGATAGCAGAGATGTCCGTTGTAGAATGCCCCGCCTGCGATGCAGACGAGGGTGAGCAGGATACTCACCGCGATATGCGCGTCCTTGGCGAGCGCGTAGATGGCGAGCGCAAGCATGCTCATGAACATATACATGAGAAAGGGCGTGACCGAACGGCGGAGACACTCCGCCTGCGTGCGCCAGAAGAGCTGCGCGCGGGTCGGATGGGAATAGTCCTTCTCCTTCTTGGGTTTTTTGGGTGCTTCGTTCAGCATACATCCTCCACGGAGACATGCTCCTTGGCATATTATACCATCTTCCAGCAGACCTGTCAAGGCAAACGCTTTCTCTTTGAGAAAGAAAGGGAAAAGAAAGTGCCGAAAGCGTGCCCGTCGGACGGGAAAAAGCCCGAAAATGGGCTCTTATTGGGGCAAATGCAGAGTATTATGTCTGACAGAATACCCCGCTCAGGCGTTCCGGTACACCCTCTGCGCTCCCCTTCCGATGCGGACAAGCACCTCATAGGGCGTCGTTCCCATCTCCGTGGCATACGCTCTCACATCGGAGAGAAGGAGCTTTTTTTCTCCGACGCGCGCACGCCCCTCGCGGATGCAGGCGTCCATGCAGAGCTTTCCGATCCCGAGCCCTCCCGCGCGGAAGAACCCGTCGCCGTAGCCGAGGCGCAGAGTGTACATCGCGGCAAAACTCTTCTCCGCCCTCTGATACCCCGCTCCCCCGCCGACGGGCACATGGCAGTCGGCGACCGCCGCATAGACCTTCATGGCGGGGCGGACATCTGCCGAGAACCCGTCGGGGAGATACCCATAGAGCGCGATCCCGATGCGCACCGCGTCGTAGAGTTCGCCCGCAAGCGTTCCGCTCGTCGCGGCGAGGTGGGAGACGGCGTGCGGGAACACACCCTTGACCTGTGCCTCGGCGAGGAAGAAGAGACGGGACTGCGCCCGTCGGATGCCTTCGTCCTCCGCGGCATAGAGATGAGAATAGACGCCCGTGATGGAGATCCCCGAAGCGGCGGCTCTCCGGCAGAGTGCGGCGACGCGGTCGGGACGCACCCCGTAGCGGTTCATCCCCGTGTTGACGGCGATGTGCGCCTCCGCTCCCCCGCCCTCGAGCAGTCTGAGGGTATGCAGGGAATTGAGAGAGGCGGTGAGACGGTACGCCGCAAGGCGCAACACCTCCTCTCGGTCGAGAGGAGGTGTCAGAACAAGGATCTCTTTTGTGATGCCTGCCGCACGGAGCGCGGCTCCTTCGTCAACGAGGGCGACCGCATAACCTGCGACGATGTCCTCGAGCGCATGGGCGACTTCGGGTGCACCGTGCCCGTAGGCGTCGTCCTTTACGACGGCATAGACGGGGCGGTCTGCGATGCGGGCAAGCGTTTTCGCATTCCTGCGGATCTCTCTGAGGTCAATGACGGCGAGTACCGATTGCATACCTCATCGTATGCGGACCGCTGCAGGGGTGCGTTACACCTTGTAGATAAATCTGCGGCAGTTTTCGCACTCCACCATGTTGCCGCCCGCGAGCTCGCTGATGTGCAGCTTGGGGAACTCGAACCCGCACATGCAGAAATCCCCCGAGAGCGGAACGACGACCGGGAAGATCTTTTCCTTCCGCTTCTGGTTGTATCTGTCGAGGATCACGGGATCGATCTTCTTCTGGAGCTGGGCGAGCTTTGCGTTGATCTTTTGGACCTCCTCGGCGCGGGAGTTCTTGATCTCCTTATATTTCTCGTTGTACTCTTTGTACTGCTTCTGCATGGCGATGGTCTGCTCTTTGAGTTTTTTGTACTCCTCCGAAGCCGCGGCGACCTCCATCATGAGCCTGTTGAGTTCGTTTTTGACGCTTTTGAGCGTGTCGAGAAGAGACTGCGCATTTTTCTTGTAGAAGGCGATGTCCGCCCCGCCTTCGAGCATCTCGTCGAGGTCGTCGTATTCTGCGATCGCCTTGGTCACTTCGTCGACGCGCTTGACAAGATCCTCCCTGAGCGCACGCAGCTCCTGGGCATGTTTTTCCTGCGCATCAAGCCTGTCGCGGGCGGCTTCCATAAACTTTTTCGCCTGAATGAACTTTTTGCGCTCCTCGCTCGCGGCGAGTTCCCGCTCGATATTTCTGAGCTCGCCGTCCACCTTCTGATATTCCAATAGTTCGTTTGATACGGGCATAGTTTCCTCCAATGATAGATGATTATAGGTAACGTTCGTCGGTAAGCGTGGCGACGGGAACGGGAAGCTGCTGCTTCATCCCCTCCGCAAACCGAAGGAAGCCGTAGTTCTCGGCGGCATAGTGGGTGAGAAGGATCACGTTGAGCCCCCTCTCCACCGCCTCCGTGATGAGATGGTGTTTGGCGTCGGACGAGACGATGGTGTCTGCCCCGTGTTCGGCGGCAAAGGCGATCGCCTTAGCGTCGAATCCCGCACCGCAGAAGCTCGCGACGCGGCTCACGGGCGCACTCCCGTACGCGACCAGCCGCTTGGTGCGGAACACTTGCCGCACCCTCTCGCAAAAGACGTTCATCGAGGTCTCCTTCACATCGTAGACCCTTCCGTAGCCCGCTCCGGTGAGCTGTTCCATGACGGCAAGCGCCTCCTTCCCGCCCAGCCCGCGCATGAGGGATTCGTCGATCCCTCCCGGTGCGGCATCGAGATTGAGATGGGCAGAGATAACGGAGATCCCCTCGGCGATGCAGGAGACGAGCGGATCGGTCCCCGTGCCGTCGGCGAGCCGCGTGACGCCCGTCCAGATGGCGGGGTGGTGGGTAAAGATGCAGTTCGCGCCCGCCCTCTTCGCCTCCTCGACGGCGCGCAGAGAGAGGTCGAGAGAAAAGAGTACGCCGCAGATGCCTTTGCGGCAGTCGAGAATGATCCCGCTGTTGTCGTAGTAACCGAGTTTGCTCTTGAATTCTTCGGAGATCGCAAAGGGAGCGAGCCCGTCGGCGACCTCATAGACTTCTTTCAACTTCATGGATGATCTCCTCCAATTCTTTTTTTCTTTCCGAAAGGGTGCGTTTCCCCCCTGCGCTGTGGACAAAGAGGAGCCTTTGTGACGTCTTTTCGAGTTCTTCCTTCATCTCAAAGAGAAAGGGATAGGGTGAATTGCCGTTGAGGTTGTCCCGCCCGAAACGGTACTCCCGCTCGGAGTAGACGTCCCCTCCCTCCGCGCTGCCAAGGATCAGATCGTAATATTTGCGCCGCTCCGTTCCCTCCGAAAAGGTGAGGTCGCGCTCGATCTTTGCGCCATGCGCCACGAGGTAGCGGCGCAGCTTTTCGCTGTTTTTCATGGGCTGGAAGAGAAAGCGCGGCGGGAGATACGCCCTGTCGATGATCTTGACGATCTCCTCCCCGCCCAATCCCGCAATGAGGACGAAATCGCAGGGCTCGGGCAAGCCGTCGAGCCCGTCCGCTACGACCGGGATGCACCTGCCGGCGGCGATCTCTTCGGAGAGCAGCGCCTTCGCCTTGGACAGGCTGCCCTCGCTGATGTCCGAGATGTACGCCCGCTCGCAGAGACCTTTGCTTAGCATATAACGGGTCATGTACCCGTGGTCGCAGCCGACGTCGGCGAACACGCGCGCCTTGCAAAGGAAGGAGCAAATGTGCGCGATGCGTTCTTTCATCAGTTGAGGAAATCGCGGAGTTTCTTGCTCCTCGAAGGGTGGCGGAGCTTGCGCAGAGCCTTCGCCTCGATCTGGCGGATACGCTCACGGGTAACGTTGAATTCCCGCCCCACCTCTTCGAGAGTGCGGGGCTTGCCGTCGTCGATGCCGTAGCGCAGGCGGAGCACCTTCTCCTCGCGGGGGGTCAATGTGTCGAGCACGCTGAGCAGTTGTTCCTTCAGCATGATGAAGGTGACCGAATCCCCCGGCGTCTGCGTCTTGTCGTCCTCGATGAAGTCGCCGAGATGGGAATCCTCCTCCTCGCCGATGGGCGTTTCGAGGGAGACGGGGTCCTGCGCGATCTTCTGGATCTCCACGACGCGCTGGACGTCGATCCCCATAGCCTCTGCGATCTCCTCGGGGGTGGGCTCGCGCCCGTTTTCCTGCAGGAGCATGCGCGAGATGCGGGTCAGTTTGTGGATGGTCTCCACCATGTGGACGGGGATGCGGATGGTGCGCGCCTGATCGGCGATCGCGCGGGTGATGGATTGGCGGATCCACCATGTCGCATAGGTCGAGAATTTGAATCCTTTCTGGTAGTCGAACTTTTCGACTGCCTTGATGAGACCGAGGTTCCCCTCGGAGATGAGGTCGAGGAAGAGCATCCCGCGCCCGACATATCTCTTGGCGATGGAGACGACGAGCCTCAGATTTGCCTCCGTGAGCCGTTTTTTGGCGAGTTCGTCCCCCTCCTGCGTCCTGCGGGCGAGTTCGATCTCCTCCTCGCCCGAGAGAAGGGGCACCCGCCCGATCTCCTTGAGATACATCTTGACGGGGTCGTCGAGCCCGATGTCGGAGAGCGCCTGATCGTAGAGCTCCTTGTCGCGCGCGTCTTCGTCGAAGATGGAGATCCCGGCGTCCTGCAACGTCTTGTAGACCTGATCGATCTGCTGGGCGGAGAGCTCATATTTTTCGAGTATGTCGCAGAGCGCGTTCGTCGAAATGCTCCCCTTCATTCTGTATCCGGAAACGAGCGATTCGATCAGATCGTTCATCTGTTGTTCGGGCAATTCCCGGTCGGTTGTGTTCATCCTCTACCTCCGCTTTATTTCTTCAGACTTCTGAGTTTCTTGGTGTATTCGTTGATGTTGTTGAGTATTTCCGCACGCGCTTCGTCCGTCTCGGCGAGATCGTAGCGCTCCCGTTCGGCGGCGATCTGCGCCGTCAGCGTGCGCGCATCGAGGTCCCTGAGGCAGTCTTTGAAGTACTCCTCCGCCTGCGGACCGTCAAGATTGTCGCCGTAGTCGAGATTGAGCACCTCCGACAGTTCGCCCTCCGCATCCATGAGTTCGAAGAGCCCCGAGGGGCGGATCTTGCCCTCTGCCCTGCCCTCCTCGATATATGCGGCGATAGCGCGGTGCTCCACATCGGTGAAGGTGTGCTCCGAGAGGTCGCAGCTTGCGGCATACGGCTTGGAAAAGAGACAAGCGGCAAGCACGAACCTCGCAGCCCGCTTCTCTCCGCCCGTGACCTCCCGCGGGGGAGAGGCAGGCGGTCTCACGGGGATTTCCGCCGTCTGGCGCACGCTCTCGAGATCGCGGGTGAGCGCGTTCTGGGTCACCCCCGTGAGCTGGGAGACGCGCGCAAGGAGGGTCTCCCTCTCCGTTGCGTCCTCCGCCTCCCGGACGATCGGAAGGACCTCGCGGATGAATTCCCGCTTTTCGTAGGGATCGGAGAGGTCGTGGCGGCGCTGCACGGCGAGGATGCGGAAGTCGATGAGCGGCATTGCCGCATCGAGACAGCGGCGGTAGCCCTCCGCCCCCTGCTTCTGGATGACGTCGTCGGGGTCGAGCCCCTCGGGCATCGGGACCACGCGCACTTTGAGCCCCTCGTCTTTGAGAATATCGAGCCCGCGGAGATTGGCGGCTTGTCCCGCAAAGTCACCGTCGTAGCTGATCATGACGTTGTCGCTGTATCTCCGGGCGAGCCGCGCCTGCTCCTTCGTGAGCGATGTTCCCATGCTCGCAACGACATTGTGGAACCCCGCCTGATAGAGGGAGATGGCGTCCATGTAGCCCTCCACCATGATGAGATACGGAATGCCGCTCGCGCGCTTTTCCTTTTTGACAAGATTGATATTGAAGAGATTTTTGCTCTTGTTGAAGAGCATCGTCTCGCGGGTATTTTTATACTTTGCGCGGTCGGTCGGCTTCATCACCCGCCCGCCGAATGCGACAACTTCATCAAAATGGTTGATGATGGGGATGATGAGCCTGCCGCCCTGGGCGTCGATGAGGTGTCCTTCATCCGTCTTCGTGCAGGCGCCGCTCTCCACGCACTCCTCGGGCGTAAACCCGTTGGCGAGGAGGTAGGCGGGCAGTCCTCCGAAGTCGAGGGAAGCGCCGAGACCGAACTTCTTCATGACGGAGGGAAGGATCCCCCGCTTGGTGAGATAGTCGACATGCTCGGTCGCCCTTCCCGAGTAGAGATTGTTGAGATAGAAGCGCGCCGTAAGGCGCATGAGCGCAGACAGCCTGTCCCTCTTCTTCTTTCTCTGCGCGGCTTGTTCGGCGGCGCGGTCGTCCAGGGTGGGGACTTCGAGCCCGGCGCGGGCAGCAAGGATCTGCACCGCCTGCATAAAGTCGATATTCTCGTATTGCCTCACGAAGCCGATGACGTCTCCCGAGACCGAACATCCGAAACAGTGAAAGAATTGGTCAGGCGCATTGACGCTGAACGAGGGGGTCTTTTCATGATGGAAGGGACAGCACGCCCAGTAGTTGTACCCTCTTCTCTCCAGTTTGATGTAGGAGCCGACCACGTCGACGATGTTGTTTTTCTCTTTGAGGACGCGGAGAAATTCGGAGAAATCGGCGTTTCTCGCACTCATACGCTCCCCTCCCGCGGCACGAACAGCTGCTTGAAGACGCCGATCGCATATTTATCCGTCATGGAGGAGAGATAGTCGCAGACGGCACGCGGAACGTCCGTCTCCGCCGTCGACGCATAGACGGCGGGCAGCTGCTCGGGACGGTCAATAAAGTATGTATACAAAGCTTCGAGCATGCGCTCCGCACTCTCCTGTATGAGCTTGTTCACGTGCTCGTATACATGTTCGAACATAAAGGAACGAAGTTCGAGCAGCGCCTCCTGCTTCTCGGCGGACATCCGCACGAAGGGCTGCCCCTCCGATTCGGAGCAGATGTCGACGATCGCCGTGTTGATGCGGGAGGACGTCGTCGTTCCGAACACTTTGACGCAGGAGGGAAGTTCGGCTGCGGTGAGCACCCCCGCGCGGATGGCGTCTTCGATGTCGTGATTGATATAGGCGATGCGGTCGGCAAGGGAGACGACCGCCCCCTCCAGTGTCGCGGGGGATCCGTCCGAGGGATGGTTGAGGATGCCGTCGCGCACTTCGTAGGTCAGATTGAGCCCCCGCCCGTCCTTTTCGAGCACGTCGACGACGCGGAGGGACTGCACCGAATGTTTGAACCCCGTGGGGCAGAGCTTATTGAGAACGCGCTCTCCGATGTGTCCGAAGGGGGTATGCCCGAGATCGTGCCCGAGCGCAATCGCCTCGGTGAGGTCCTCGTTGAGGGAGAGCCCCCTCGCAAGAGAGCGCGCGATCTGCGAAACGTCGAGGGTGTGCGTGAGGCGGGACATGTAGTGGTCCCCGTCGGGCGCGAAGAAAACCTGCGTCTTGTTCTTGAGACGCAGGAACGACTTCGAATAGATGATGCGGTCGCGGTCACGCTGGAATTCCGTGCGCATGCTGCACGGCGTCTCCTCCCGCCTCCGCCCGAGGGTGTCCTTCGAGTGTTTTGCGTAGGGAGACAGAAAAGCGGCTTCCTTCTCGTACGTTTTTTCTTTCATCGCTCAATTCTTCGTCAAAAAAGAAAAAAACTCCTTTTTTTTGAGGAATTTTCTTCTGATACGGGGCTTTTATGCGAGACATAGCATTGCAATTTGCACCCTTCATGTCTGACATAATACTCTTCAAATGTACGATTTTTCAGATGTGCAACCCACCGTTCACGCCGAGCACCTGCCCCGTGATGTAGCGGTGCTCCGCAAGAAAAAGGATGGCGTCTGCGACTTCCTCTGCGGTGCCGAACCTGCCGAGCGGGATCTCCTCCTCGAGCGTGCGGCGCTCCTCCCCACTGAGATGCCCGTTCATCGCCGTGTCGATGACACCGGGCGCGACACAGTTTACCGTGATGCCAGAGGGCGCCAGCTCCTTTGCGAGCGCCTTCGTGAAGGCGATCACCGCGCCCTTCGAAGCAGAGTACGCGCTCTCGCAGCTCCCCCCTGTCTCTCCCCAGACGGATGACACCGTGACGATCGCTCCCCCCTGTGCGAGCATCCCCTTGACGGCATGCTTCGCGCAGAGGAACACGCCGCCTGCGTTGACGTCCATGACGCGGCAGAACGCCTCACCCGCGGTGTCCTGCACCTGCGCATAGAGGGCGATGCCCGCATTCAGCACGAGGACGTCCAGCCGACCGACAGCTGAAAAGAGGGAACGGACTTCCTCCTCGCGGGAGACGTCTGCCCGCACGAACTGCACGCCGGGCAGCTGCGCCTTCGCGCGCCGCGCATCCTCTTCGTTGGACGCGTACGTCCCCGTTACGATATATCCCCTCTCCGAGAGCAGCTTTGCGGCGGCGAATCCGATCCCGCGCGTCGCTCCCGTGACGACCGCGCGCTTCATGCTTTTTGGGCGCACGCAATGATCTCGCGTGCGACCTCGTCGACCGTCTTGCCGTCCGTGTCCACGATGAAGTCTGCGACCGCGGCATAGACGGGCGTGCGCTGGGCGAGCAGTTCGCCGAGCTTTTCTGCCGTCCTGCCCATGTTTTTGAGGAGAGGGCGGGCGTCGTCTGCCTTGACGCGCGCGAGGAGGGTCTCAAAATCTGCGCGCATGAAGAAGATTTTGCCGTTGCGCTTCAAAAGCTCGTTGTTCTCGGGCTTGAGAACGAGCCCGCCGCCCGTCGAGATGACGAGCCCGTCCTGGTCTGCAAGTTCGCGGACCACCTCCGTTTCAAGCGCACGGAAATGCGTCTCGCCGTAATATTCGAAGATGTCGGAGATGCGCCCGTGTCGGTCGGTGATGACGATGTCCGTATCGTACCATCTGCGCCCCGTGAGTTCGGCGATCCTGATCCCGACGCTCGATTTTCCCACTCCCATCATCCCGCAAAGCACAATGTTCATAACCAAAAACTCTCCAACGCAAGAAAATAGCTGTATTTGCCGAAGCCGAGGATCTCTCCGCGGCACACCTCCGTGAGGACGGAGGTCCTGCGGAATTGCTCCCGCGCATAGACGTTCGACATGTGCACCTCGACGACGGGAACGGAGACCGACGCGATCGCATCGCGGATGGCGTAGGAATAGTGCGTATAAGCGCCCGCGTTGAGGACGATCCCGTCGTATACGCCCTCGGCGTTCTGGATCGCCGTGCACAGCTCGCCCTCGAGGTTGCTGCAAAAGAACTCCGCCGCATGCCCCCTCTCCTCTGCGAAGGCGGCAAGTTCCGCCTCGATCTCGCCGAGGGTCTCCGCGCCATAGACGGCGCGCTCCCTCTTCCCCGTCAGGTTGAGATTGACGCCGTTGATCACCAAAATCTTCATGAGGATACCTCCCTGTATTCTTTCCACAGTCTGTCCGCTTCCGCGGCGTCTGCGGCGCTGTCCGTAAAGATGCAGTCTGCAAGATACGCCTGATAAAACAACATCGCCCCGCCGTTGCATACCGGCTTGCCGTACGACTCCGCCGCACGGAGGAATTGGGAACGGGCGGGCGCATAGATGAGATCGACCGCCGCCCCGCAGCTCTTCAGGAGCCGCTCCGCAGTGTCCGTCTCCCCGCTTTCGAAGGTCACGGAGGGGATGTGCCCCACCGTCACGTGCATGCCGACCCCCGTGCAGTTCAGGACAAGATCGAAGGCGCGGTCGGGCACCCTCTCCAAGGGGGTGAAGGTGCCGAACTCCTCGTAGACCGAGCGGAGGCGCGCCGCGTCCCGTTCGAAGGCAAATACCTCCGCGCCCTCCTTGCAGAGGCGGTAGATACAGCTCCTCCCCGCACCGCCCGCGCCGAGGACGAGGACAGATCTGCCCTTCACCTCCAATCCCGCATTGGCGAGCATGAGCATGAACCCGCTGCCGTCCGTGTTATAGCCGCTGCGGGTCTTCGTGACGACGGTATTCACCGCGCCGAAGGCTGCCGCGTCCCCCTTGAGTTCCTTCAGATGGGGAAGGATCTCGCTTTTGAAGGGAATGGTGACGTTCAAGCCGTCGTAACGGTCGAAGAGCTCCTCTGCCTGCGAGGAAAACCGTGCGGGAGGGATGCTGATCTTCTCGTACGTACACGCCCGACCGAAGCGGCGGCGCATGAGAAAGGTATGGATGGAAGGGCTCTCCGATGCGGAGACGTCCTTCCCGATGACGGCAAGTTTGATC
>CANQNB010000023.1 GCA_947625065.1 uncultured Clostridia bacterium
TTTTTGCAAAAAACTCTCTACGGGGGCGTGTGGGGGCGATAAAAGCCATTATATGGGACGCTGGATGACGAGCTTGGGCGGAGGGTGCCGAAGGGGGCGGTATGAGGGCACCCCCTCAGTCTCGCTGAGGCTCGACAGCTCCCCCAGGGGTGGAGCCGAGGGGCATTCTGATTGCGTCATGTTGAGCGAAGTCGAAACATGTCCTTATTTTATAATGCGGACACCCTTCGACTACGCTACTTCGCGCTATGCGCTCGTGTCGACCTTAGTTTACAATAGAAGCCTCGGTCGGACAGGGTGACGTGATTGGAAGCCTCGGTCGGGCAACATGACGTATTTTTAGAGCGCACCCCCTCACCGCCTGCGGCGGAGCTCCCCCTCAAGGGGGCGCCAAGAATACCACCACCTCATTCCGAACGGAGCGCAAGCGAAGTGAGTGAATCTTTAAGATACACTCCCCGCTCGGCTTACGCCTCGACGCTTCTGCCATAAAGAAAAAGGCGTGGCTGGTGCCACGCCCGCGCTGAGCGGCGCTTCCCTTTCGGGTGAGTTCGTTATGATTGCCCCGTCGTGACGACCGAGTCGTCGTCCCTCTCTTCCGCGTCGGGCGCGATCATGCAATAGCGAGGATTGTGCGGATAACGCACTTCACTCTTCTTGGATTTCTTGTCTTTCATCGCTGCCTCCGTGAGGCAGTATGTGCGATCTCGCGGTCAATTATCCTCTTCTTCCCTTTCGCCATCGGGGACGGGTCCCCCCGTGATCCCCTCGATCGCTTCCCGTTCGCGGCGGATGCGTTCTTCCTCCCGCCGTGCGGCGTCTTTGTCGATGCGCTCCGTCTTGACGGTCTCTTTCGTGTCCTTCATCGCCTGACCTCCGCCCTCAGTATAGCAAATCTTTTGTGCAAAGTCAAGCATGTGCGCACATTTGCTTTTGTGCGTTGGAAAACTTTTCCGCATTCTGGTCGATCATCATCTTGGCGGCGGGCTGGACCTCATAGTACCCGCGGGAGAGCATCTGCTCGAAGGCGCGGAACTGGGTCTCCGCCTGCGCGGTGTAATTTTTGAGGATCTCCTTGCGGAAGGATTTGCAGCTGCCCTCGGTGAGCGCGGCGGCGTAGTAGTTCATGAGCAGTTTCTCGCAGTCGAGGATGTCCTGCAAGGCGTCCTTTTCGTTGAGGGTGACGTCCTTTTTCGACAGTTTCATGATTTTTTCCCTCCCAACATGGTATAGAGCGTGTTGAAGCGCTGTTCGTGTTGGAGCGCGATCTGCTCCATCTCGCCTGCGAGGGCGGCGTCGGTGAGGGTGTTCGCGTAGATCCGCGCCTTCTTGCACGCCATCTCCTCGCCCGTAAGGACGTGAACGAGCACGTCTAAGTCCTTTGCGGTCAGATTCGTCATAAAAAATACCTCCTGCAATGGAGTATGCCAATGCGGAGGCTTTTTATGCGCGGACGCATCAAACGACCATACCATGTCCGAAAGACGCCCTCACGCGTGCTCATTTCTCCACTTGCACAGAGACGCAAGCGTACACTCGTTGCACGCGGGTCTTTGCGAGTGGCACACCCTCCGCCCGTGGTAGATGAGCAGGTGGTGCGCCTTCGACCAGAGCGGCTTCGGGATGACCTTCATCAGTCCCTCTTCGACCGCCTCGGGCGTCTTTCCCTCGGCGAGACCCAGCCTGTTCGCGACGCGGAACACATGCGTGTCGACCGCGATGGCGTCTCCCCCGAAGGCGACCGCATAGACGACGTTCGCCGTCTTCCGCCCCACCCCTGCAAGGGTGCGCAGATCTTCAAGGGTGGATGGAACCTCGCCCCCGAATTTTTCGACGATGTCGCGGGAGGCGGAGAGGATGTGCGCCGCCTTGTTGCGGTAAAAACCGCAGGAGTAAATATAGCCCTCGAGCTCCGCCTGCGTGAGGGCAAGCATCGTCTGCGGGGTGTTGTGCTCCCGAAAGAGAACCTCCGTCACCTTGTTGACCCGCTCGTCCGTGCATTGGGCGGAGAGGATGACGGCGACGAGAAGTTCGTAGGGAGAGGAAAAGCGGAGGGCGGGGCGGGCATCGGGGTAGAGCCGTTCGAGCTCGGATAAGATCTTCTGTGTGTTCATATGAGCAGTATAGCACATCTTCGCAAAAGATGCAAGCGGATGCAACGTTTGCACACAGCCGCAGAAAGCGTCGGGGCTGCGGTCACATTGGATCGTACCGCCAGCCGCCTGCGCCGCCTTTCAGCATGCCCGCGTAGGAAGAATACGGGCGGGACGCGAGCAGCCGTTTCGCACGCGGATAGAAAACTTCGTCGAATTTCGCCGAGATCCCGCATCCGACACCCGCCTCTTTGGGCGTGGAGACCGCCTGTGCGGGAACGCCGGCTCCCTTGAGCGCGCCGAGAAAATCGAGCGTCTGCGCGCGCGACCTGAATACCGCAAGGATCGTCATGACAAACCACCTGCCTTCGTATAATATTGGGAAACCCTATTTCGGAGGTATCTGCATGATCTATCTCGACAACGCCGCGACGGAGGGTTCGAAACCCGCGTCGGTCCAGAGCGCCGTCCTCGCCGCCATGCGCGTGTGCGCCAACCCCGGCAGGAGCGGGCACCGCCTCTCCGTTGCACAGAGCACCCACGTGCTCGCATGCCGCAATTTGCTCTCCTCGCTCTTCGACGGCTACGGCTATGAGCGCGTCGTCTTTACGAGAAGCTGCACCGAGGCGCTCGATCTCGCCATCCTCGGGACGCTCAAAGAGGGCGACCATGCCGTCTGCACCGCCCTCGAACACAACTCCGTCCTCCGCCCGCTCGAACATGCAAAGCGCACGAAAAACGTGACGTATGACGTCGTCCCGCTCGACAAAAACGGAGGGGTGACCGCAGACATGGTAGCCTCCTTCGTCGTCAAAAACACCAAACTCGTGATCGTGACGACCGCCTCCAACGTGACGGGCTACGCCCCCGATCTTGCGGCGATCAGGCGGGCGATCCCCCGGCACGTTCTGCTCGTGGCCGACGGGGCGCAGGGGGCGGGGCATCTTCCCATCGCGATGAAAAGCTGCGGCATCGACGCGCTTGCGCTCGCGGGGCACAAGGGGATGCATGCCCTGCAG
This sequence comes from uncultured Clostridia bacterium, assembly GCA_947625065.1. Lineage (GTDB taxonomy): Bacteria > Bacillota > Clostridia > Christensenellales > Borkfalkiaceae > Gallimonas. The sequence goes on from CANQNB010000023.1 coordinate 3,113, forward strand.
GGGGCGGGCGCCCTTCTCTTCTCCGACCGCATGGAGATCGAGCCCCTCCTCTTCGGCGGAACGGGCAGCGAGAGCTACGACCTCGGCATGCCGTCCTTTTACCCCGACCGTCTGGAGGCGGGAACGCTCTCTTACCCCGCCATCTGCTCCCTGTTCGAGGGGGCGCTCATCGTCAGGGCGCGCATGCGGGAGGACGCCGAAAACCTCCTGCGCATCACTGCCGCCCTCCGCTCCGCCATGGATGATCTCCCCATGATCGAGCCGTATTTCTCCCCCAATCGGTGCGGGATCGCGGCGTTCCGCCACAAGAAATACAGCTCGGAGGAGGTCGCAAACATGCTCTCGGAGAGATTCGACATCGCCGTGCGCGGCGGTCTGCACTGCGCCCCGCTCGCCCACCGTGCCCTCGGGACCTTCCCCGACGGGCTCGTGCGCGCCTCCTTCTCCGCCCATCAGGGGATGCACGAGGTCCGAAGCCTGCTCAATGCCCTCCGGCGGCTGTGATCACGACATGCGTTTCAGCTCTTCGACGAGCTTTTTGAGCTTGCGGCGGCGCATGCCGTCGAGGGTGGGAGAAAATTTTTCGTAGAACATGTCGATCTGCTCGTTGGTGAGCGTTCCCGAGCGCTTCCCCTCCACCGCGCGGGCGTAGATGGCTTTGAGGATCTCGGAATCTGGCTTGCCGCGGCAGGAGGCGAGCACTTCGTTCGCCTCCCGGATCCACTCGTCGTCCCCCTTTTTCTTTGGCGTGAAACTTGCGAAATCGTCCATACGAATACCTCCGCTTTCATTGTATGAAGGGGCACCCCTGCGGCGTGCACGGCATAGTATGGGGACATGGAACCTATGCTTCTTCTCGTATTGCTCGCCTATGCGAGCGGCAACCCCGAGATGAAGGAGACCCTCCGCTCCTTCCTCTCCTTCTACCGGGAAAACCGTGATGTATTCACCATGTTGACGAAAAACGACCCACCCATGCCCGAAGAAGCCCCTTCCGAAGCACAAAAAGACCGACCCCATGAAGGGGTCGGGGATCTGAGGATCTTTGAGGAATATCTCAAAAAGACGGTGTAGGGTCAGGACGCGATGCGCTGCAAGACCTGCTGCAAAAACACGTCTTCCTTGCCCGCGAGAAGGGGAGCGGGAATGCCGACCGCGCCGTCCGCCTTCGTCACCCCCGTGCCGTGGATGCTCCTGCCGTTGGGCCAGAACACCTCGGCGGAGGTGAGTTTGAGGACGTTGCCGTTCGGGTCGGTGTAGTGCGACTGCATGATGCCCTTGCCGTACGTCTTCGCCGTCCCGTCCTTCTGTTCGCGGAGGAAGATGCCGCCGTAGTCCACCGTGCCGTAGGAGACGAGGGCGCCGATGAGGCACTCGGAAGCGGAAGCCGTGTTCTCGTCTGCGAGAAGGTAGATCTCTGCCCCCTCCCCAAAATAGCGGGAAAAGTCATTCGCGGGGGCGTTGTAGTTCGTCACCTTTCCGCTGCGGAAGCGCGCCGTTGCGACGAGCGGCTTGCTCCCCTTTGCGTCGCGCAGAAGATGGGACGCGATCCCCTGAAAGACGGAGAGATACCCGCCGCCGTTCGAACGGAGGTCGAGAATGAGGCGGGTGCGCCCCGATTCCTTCATATATGCGAGCGCGTGCGCGGTCTCCTCCGCCGCCCGACCGTAGAATGCGTCGATGCGCAGGTACGCCATATCGGAGGGAAGGTCCGCGATCCCGCCGTGCCATGTAGGCGTTTCGGCATACCCATGTCCGGGGTCGAAGCGCAGAGAACGCTCATTGTCGCGGTACAGGCACTCGGAGCGCACATAGCCGCTCCCCTTGGTCATCGTGTAGAGGGCGGCGTCCTTCCCCTCGGCGTCGAACCCCGCTTCGAGGACGATGGGCTCGCTCTCTCCCCGTTCCCCGATGAAGGCGGTGAGCGCGGCGGAAGTCCCCTCCGTGAGGGAAGTTTCGTCCGCGCCGTAGCGGAAGAGGTACATGCCCGAAGCCAGCCCTGCCTTCTCCGCTGGAGAGCCGCCCGTCACGCGGAAGAGGCGCAATTTGCCGCCGCCCTCCGCCGTGGTGACGGAGATGCCGACGCCCGTGCCCGCGCCCTCGTTGGCGCGCTCGACCGCCGCGTACTGCTCCCGCGTGTAGTATTGGGAATAGTCGTCGAGGGCGAATGCCGAAAAGAGGTCGCGGTACAGGGTGTCCTCATCGACCGGGCGGTAGAAGTTCTGCTCGGCGGTCCCGATCGCCCAGAGCAGGCTGCGCTCCCTCTCCCCGAGGGCGAGATACCGCCCGAACCAGCCCATAAGAAAAAAGAGAAGGGCGAATCCGATGCAGACGGCTGCCCGCAATACGTATTTGCCGATCTTCCCTCTTTCGCGCGTTTTCTTCCCATTGTCCTCGGACATGGTACCCCTCCTTTACGCCTGCAATAGTTTATAGAGAATGGTGATGACGCGGAACGTGACCGCGTCGGAGAACTTTCTGATGTTGAGCCCCGTCGCACGTTCGATCTTGTCGAGGCGGTACATAAGGGTATTGCGGTGCAGATAGAGGGTGCGGCTCGTCTCGGAGATGTTGAGGCTGCTCTCGAGGAACGCCTCCGCCGTCTGCACCATCTCTTCGTCCTCGAAGATCTCCGCCGCCCCGTCGATGCGGAACTGCTCCATATAGTCCTTGAGGCGGCTCTTGGGCACGTCCTCGATCATACGGACAAGCAAGTATTCGCGGTAAGTGTGGACTTCCCCCTCCTCGTGGAAGAGGGAGCTCATGCGCAGCGCCGTCGCCGCCTGTGCATAGGAGGAGGCGATCTCGTAAAAGGACTTCACCTCGCACCCCACGCCGACGCTCGCCTTCACGCCCAGTTCCTCGTAGAGGGACTGCGAGAGAAATCCTGCGAATTCGCAAGGGGACTGCTCCTCTTCGCCGAACTTGACGACGGCGATGCGCCGCTCATCCATGGCGACCGCGGTATCCTGCGCGCCGTCCATGCACCGCTCGATGTGGGCGAGCGCTTGCTCCGCGAGGCGGTCGCAGACGATCTCGATGGCATAGCACACCCCGTCCGTGAGGTTGTATTTGCTCATATAGCGGAAGGCGCGCCAGCTGCTGTCCACACCCGTGAGGACGCTCCTGAGCTCCTCCTTCTTGCCGAGGAAGCACTCCCTGTCGCAGGTGGCGACATGGTATGCGACCAGCCGCGCGAGGCGCTCCGCCTCCTCCCCCGTGCCGCGAAGATAGACCGACACGGCACAGCCGTTCGACTCCACCGTGAACTTCGTCTCCTCCCCGCCCTGCGGCGAGAGGGTGACCTCGATGCCCGTCTTTTCGTATACGTCCCTGAGGACGGCTTTGAGTTCGGAATTGATCTCCATGGTCTGTTCCCCGCCCGAACGCGCGTTTTCTCCTTGCGCTCGCAGGGAAATTATACCACGCCCCCGCCGATTTGGCAAGAGACTCTGCGAAAAACTTTGCTTTCCGCCCGAAAAAAGTGCATCATCCGGGGGCTTATCGCCATTTTTGACGCAAAAACGGGAAAAAATACGTTTTGTTTTTCTTATTGAAAAATCTTCAAAAAAAATGTCACTTTCTTAATGAGGAATATTGACACCGCCCTTTTTTCGTGATATAATAGTCCACGTACGAATAGTTTTCCCACTTGGGAAACGGAGGTAAACTATGAGCAAAGACACTTATAACACGGGCACAGTCCCCACGGTGAGGTATCGCGTTCTGGCGGTTGCGTTCTTCTTTATCGCCGTCGCGGGCCTTTTCGTCGGTTGCATCGGCACCTGGGTCCCCTTCATGAACCACAGCAACGTGATCCTCGATCCGAACGGTGCGGGCATCGCCATCGGCGAAGGCGCACCCCTCGCAGGATCGCTCTTTGGCTATCTCGTGGCGGTGTTTAAGCACTACTTCATCACGGGCGGATTCTTCCATGGGTTCCTCGCGATGTTCAGCTCCGGGTTCAGCGGTCGCACCGTCCTCAGCGTTCTCTGCTTCGCCCAGTTCCTGTATCTCATCCTTGCCGTGCTCATCTCTCTCGGCTTTGCGATCGCTTCCTGCCTCACCCGGCGGGGAACGGCGAGAGGGTTCGCCATGGCGAGCGCCATCATCGTCACGCTTGCCTATCTGTGGCCCCTGCTCGTGGGCATGTTCCTTGCGGAAGCGGGCTTCATGGGCGGCGCTGCCAAGTTCAACAACGGGTTCCATATCGATCTTCTGACGGGGCTCACCGTCAAGGTCGACATCCCCCTCCTCATGGTCACGGGGCTCTGCCTCGCCATCCTGTTCGTCATCGCGATCGCGCGCAGAAAGTGGATCGGGCTCATCAACGTCTTCCTCTTCATCTTCACGTTCGCCGTGACGTTCGCATTCATTCATGAATCGACCTATACATACACCATCTTCAGCGGTGTGGTCTTCGGCGGCATCACCAGCATGTTCACGAAGGTCATCTATCTCTTCTTTGCCCTGATGCTCGTGCTCAACCTCATCTTCGGCATCGTCCGCATCAATGCGAAGAGGATCTACCCCTTCGATGCAGTCCGCTACGGGTTCATGTTCGTCGGCGCGTCCGCCGTCGTCATCCTCTTTATCCTTCAAGGCTGCAGGATCGACCCCGTCACCGCCGGCAAGATGCCCTTCTGGAATATGTTCGTGCGCAACCCCGCCTTCACGTCCATCCTGTTCGGCGGCGCGCTCATCGTCTTCCTTCTGAGCATCCTCAATGCCATCCTCGTCGTCATCCGCCGCAACAAGATCAAGGCGAGAAGGATCGCTGCAGAGCTCTCGGAGGACAGCATCGACAAGGAATATGACGGCACCGAAGAGGCGATCGCGATCGAAGGCAGCGATGCTCCCATGTTCGATCCCATGGGGATGCCGATGCCCGGTCCCATGGGTCCGATGGGTCCCATGCCCGGTCCCGGACCTATGCCGGCTTCCGCTCCCATGCCCGGTCCCGCGCCTTACGTTGCTCAGCAGCAGCCCATCATCGTCCAGCAGGCTCCCGCAACGCCGCCCGTCATCGTCCTGCAGCTGCCGCCCTACTATCAGCAGCCGCCGATGCCCACGCCCGTCCCTGTGCCTGTTCCCACGCCCGTCCCTACGCCCGTGCCCACGCCTGTTCCCACGCCCGTCCCTGCACCTGTTCCCACGCCGATGCCCGTTGCGATGCCCATGCCCATCTTCCCGGCAGCGCAGCCCGCACAGCCTCAGAATTCCGCAGCAGCTCCCGCTTCCGCGGCGGCTTCCGGACAGGACGATGCCAGCGACTTCGAGCGCAAGATGATCGAGCTCGCGCGCAGAACGCCTGCCGCTCCCCAGGCTCCCGCAGCCGAAGAAGCGGCTCCCGGACAGCCCTCGACCATCATCACGAAGGTGCCCGCAGCGGCTCCCCAGTCTGCCTACTCGCTCGGCGCGAAGGATCCGTTCTTCAGCAAACTGTCGGTCGAAGAGCAGAATGAATTCGGCGACCTGTTCATCGCTAAGAAGCACGGCGACTTCGGTCTTCCCGAATACGCCGTCGGCGGGGATAACTCCCAATTCTTCAAGAAGGTATTCGCAACGCTCGGCAAGTTCCGTCCCTACATCTCCTCCGAGCTGCTTGAGAAGATCTACGAAGAAGTGAAGTGATCTCCGGTCTTACAAAAGTTCCCGTGCCATCCGGCACGGGAACTTTTGTTATGGCGAAAGCGGAGAAGGAAAACCCGCCGGGGCATGCCGACGGGTCGCTTTCTCGTTTTTTGGAATGCGCCAAACGGCGCCGCTCATTGCGGGATCTTGATGATGACGCAGATCCCCTCCTCTTCGGAAAAGGTCCGGCTGTCGGAGAGGGCGTCGACGAGGAAGAGCCCGCGCCCCGATTCGGCGAACACGTCCGAACAGCTGCTTCCGTCGGGCGGGCGCACGCCGTCCTGCTCATAGACGCGGATGACGATCTCCCCTTCCTCCCGCACATAGGAGAACTCCGCCCTGCCGCTGCCGTGCACGAGCGCGTTGGTGAGGAGCTCGCTCGCGACAAGCTTGCTGCTGAACACCGCCGCCGCGGGCACGACGCTCTCCGCGAGGGTATTGCACATCCGCTCCACCTCCCGCTTGAGGGAAGCAAAATCACAGACGACCGCCTTCATTCCGCCGCCTTCTTCGTGATGATCTCGCGCAGTTTGCCCAGCGCCTTGCGTTCGAGGCGGGAGACCTGCATCTGCGAACTGCCCATGCGGCGCGCCGTCTCCGCCTGCGACAGGGACTCCCCGAACCGCAGGGCGAGCACTCTGTTTTCGGCTTCGGAAAGATGCGCCATGGCACGGTCGAGGAGGTCACGGTTCTCGATCTGCTCCACTGCGCCGTCATCGGACGCGGCGATGAGATCGTAGAGGCTCACCGCGCTCTCCTCTTCGCCGCGGTACACGGGCTGGTCGAAGGAGACGACGCTCCCCGCCTCCGCAAAGCGCACTGCGTCCTCTTCGGAGATGCCCGCGCGGGCTGCGACCTCGCGCACAGAGGGCTTTCTGCCGAGTTCCACGGTGAGTTCGTCCTCGGCAGCGTGGATGGCGACGCGCGTCTCGTTCGCCTTGCGGGAAAGACGGATGGGACGGGCGCGGTCGCGGAAATAATTTTTGATCTCGCCCATGATGGTCGGGGCGATATAGGTGGAAAATTTGACGCCGACAGACGGATCGAACCGCTCCACCCCCTTGATCAGGGCGAGGGCAGCGACCTGGTTGAGATCGTCGAGATCGACGCCGTGGCGGTCGAACTTACGGGCGATCTTGAGGGCGAACGGATAGTACTTTTCGACGATGCGGTTGCGGCATTCCTCCCTCTCCGCCCCGTCCTTCGCGCCCCTGTATTGTTCGAAAAGAACGACGTCTTCCATGGTCAGAAACGGAAGGAGACGGAGAGGACCGCGCCGTCCTTTCTCTCCACGACGACCTGCCTTGCAAGCGCCTCGAGAAGGGCTGCGGAGATCTCATCCTCGGACATGGGTTGGGGCTCCGACCTCTCCCCCGCGCCGTTCACACAGATGAACAGCTCCTCGTTCTCCTCCGCAAAGGAGATCTCGGCGTGCGAAAAACCCGCGTGCATCAAAAGAAGCAAGCTCTCCGTCACGCACACCTTGCAGTCCTCGCTCTCATCCATGTCGAACCCCGCGAGCGAACACAGCCCGCCGCAGGTGAGGCGGACCGTCGTCATCATTTCGCTCCCCAGCGGGAAGCGCATCTCCATGAGCGTGTTCATTCCTCTATCTCCATGATGGTGTCGAGCGCGCAGATCGTAAACAGCTTTTTCAGGCGCGGCGGAAGGCGGCGGAGAACCATGCGGTGACCGTCCGTCTTGACGTGTTTGAGGAGTTTGACAAAGGTGCCGAGCGTCGTCGAGTCGATGAATTCGAGCTTGGCGCACAGGAACACGAGGTCACAGGGCGCGGCGTTGTATTTCTCCAACACCTCGGAATAAAATTCGTCGGCATTCTGCGCGTCGATCTCGCCCGACAGCCCGAAGGTGAGGGGATCGCGGGCGAGCAAAGTTAGTTCTTGCATACAAAACCTCCGCCGCGGCGCAGCGCGGCTTTTTTCTTATTATACCACGCGCGCACGCGTTTTCAAACATTTCAGTAAAAAACCCCGTCCGCCGCAGTCAGGAGAGGATCTCGTTGAAGTCGCCGAGGACGAGGTCGGGGCGGTCGGGAAAGCGCTTCATCGACTCCGCAGTCGTCTCGCCCGAGAGCACGAGGATGCTCCGCATGCCGTTGTTGTTGGCAAAGCGGATGTCAGTGTGCATGCGGTCGCCCACCATGCACATCTCGCCCGCGGGGACGCCATACCGTCGCGCGAGCCCCTCCCCCATCGCCGTGTACGGCTTTCCGATCACGAGATCGGGCCTGCGGCGGGACGACCTCTCGAACATGGCGAGAAAGGACCCCACATCGGGCATGGAACCGTCCGGCGTCGGGCAGACGTCGTCGGGATGGGTCGCGAGGAAGGGGACCCCCTTGCGCAGAAAATAGTCGAGGCGGCGGATCTTCGAAAAGGTGAGCTCGGTGTCGTACGCCAAAACGCAGACATCGGGGCGTTCGTCGTCGAGCACGATGCCCGCGGCACGGAATTCCCCGCGCAGCGCCTCCGTCCCGACGAGGTACACCCTCGCCCCCCGGTAGCGCGCATTGAGCGTCTCCGCGGCAGCCATGCCCGAGGTATACACCCCGTCGCGCTCGTCGAGGAGCCCGATGCGGGCGAGCTTTTCGCGGTATTCCGCCTCCGTCTTCGAGGAGTTGTTGGTGAGGTAGACGAGCTTCTTTCCCATCGCGCGCAGGGCACCGAGGGTGGAGATCATGCCGCCGATGGGCTTTTCCCCGAGGTAGACGGTGCCGTCTAAATCGAGCAGGAAGATGCGCGTCCCGCGTAAGATCTGATCCTTCATAACAGCAGTGCAAGGGCGTTCGCGGCGAACCCCACCGCGACGCCGAACAACATCATGCCGCCCAAAATGAGCAGCCCCTGTTTGTATTCCTTTCCGCGGAGCAGGACGAGATAGCCGAGCCCCGCATTGACCACGAGCCCCGCGAGCAGCCCTCCGAATCCGATCCCGCCGAGCGCATACACCTCGGAGAGAATGACGGAGGAGGCACAGTTGGGGATCGCCCCGACGAGGGAACACACGAGCGGTTGCAGCCAATACCCCGCGCCGCCCATAAAGGCGCCGACCCTCTCCGCCCCGGCGTCGGCATCTCCGCCGCCAAGCCAAAAGAGCAAAAACCCGAAGAGCAGGTTGACGAGGAGCACGAACCCCGCGACCTGCAACGCGTGCAGAAGCGGAGAGACAAAATACATCCTCACTTTGCCCGTGTGCTTGTGTTCGCAGGGGGAGAGCTCGTCGCAGGCACAATCGCCGTGCTCATGGTCATCATGCGTATGGTCATGCACATGGTCGTGCTCATGATCGTCGTGTGCCTCTTCGATCCCGCCCTCGGGTGCGGTTTCTTCGGTCACGTCGCAGGCATGGGTGCCCTCTTTTTCATCTTCGGAGACCGCATCGCCGACATGGGCATCTTCCGCCCCGCCATGCGCCCCTTCTTCCCCATTTTCATGATCGTGGGCATGGGCATGTCCGCCATGGGTGTGGGAGACGTCGGGCAGAGGCGCGGGAGAGCCATGCAATCTGCGGAAGATCAAATCGAACAGATACCCCGTCCCGATCCCGAGCGCGAGCTTGGAGAGGATGAGAACGCCGACCGTGACCAGCTTGGGCACGACCCCCATCGGGGAGAGCAAAAGGACGAGGAGGGCTTCGTCGCTCGTGGTGATGAACACGGCGAGAAGGGTCCCGAGGGTGATGTGGCGGTTGCGGTACAGCTTCGCCGCCATGACGGAAAATCCGCACATGGGCACGATTCCGAGCGCCGCGCCGAGTGCCGGTGCGATCTTGCCCGTGAGCGCCTTGCGCGGCTTGCCCACCCCCGTGTTGTGCTCCATGACCTCGATGAGGACGTAGAGGACAAAGAGAAACGGAAATAGTTTGAGCGTGTCAAAGAGCGCGTCCAAAACGACGTCCCACATTTTCCCGCCCCTCCTTTCAAAGTTTCGATAACATCATAGCGTTTTTTTTGCGGTTTGTCAACCGTTTGCCCCTCATTCCGAGGACGAAGCCCGAGCGAATCTTTTTGGTGCGTTCCCTTGTCCACCCCCTCGAGGGTCACAAAACGCATTCTCGCACATCAGCCCAGTGGGCTGTGGACGGCGTTTTGCGGTGAGTGAGCGCATTCGCCGCGCGAACGGTGACCGAGGGCAAGGTTCTACTTGCCCGAGAGGGTGGCTCGCCGTCTTGCAGCGAGACGGAAGGGGGTCATTCAAATGATACACCCCCTACCTGTCGCGCCTACGCCGCGACATCCTCCCCCCTCTGGTAAAAGGGGGGAGGCGACACCCCTCGCTGCCTGCGGCGGAGCTCCCCCTCAAGGGAGAGCCGAGGCTTCCCCTTCCCACACAAAATACCGCGGAAAAATCTCCGCGGCATTTTTGCATTTTCAGCCCTGTCCCTCGGACATGGGTGGCACAAAATCGCTCCGATCAGACTTGGGGAGGCGTGACGACCGTCGTCCCGTAGGCGTAGATCTTTGCGTATTGCAGCTCGCCCTGCGGTCCGAACGGCGTCGGGGTCTGCCCTCCGAACGCGAAAATTTTTCCGCCCATAAATTTCAAACGGGCATCGTAGCTATAACTTTGCTCTCCGCCCAACAGCGTGATGGTGAGCCCATAGTAACCGCCGGCTTCGTTGTATGTCGCATCTGCAAACTTGTCGGCGATCTGCGAGTAGATCATGCCGTTGCAGTATGCCTCATACACGAATTGCATCCCGCCGGTGAACTGCTCCTCGTCGATCGTGCTCCGCGTCCAGCCGCCGTTGCTGCCGTTGTGCTCGTATTGGTAATATTGGGTGACCCCTTCGGCGTCCTGCTCGCTCCAATAGGCAACATCCAGCGTGCCGTCGGCAAAGGGTTTGCCCTCCGACTGCGCGACGAACATGCAGCCGTTCTCCGCATAATAGGTCGTCTGCTCGAAGGAGACAGGATCGCCGTCATCCCCTTCCGCCAGCCCCGGAGAGTAGATGGTGAAGTTTTTGAAATTTTCTTTGGCGAATGCCGCCTTCCATTCGGCTTCGGTGACGGTCTCTGTCGGGATCTTGGAGACATCGGTCGTCGCGTCGATCGTCGGGGTCTCCCCGGGTTTTTCATCCTTCTCAGTCTCACCCACGAGCCACGTGCAGCCTGAGAGCGCCACGCAGCCGAACACTGCGGTCATTGCCAGCGCGATCATCTTGTTTTTCATGATTCCTTCTCCTTCTTCATTTGATGATGTTCTCAGTATAAAGTTCGTGCAAAATAATGTCAAGCAAAACGACGCAATTTTTCCCAAAAAGAAGAGCGCCTGCGCTGGTGCAGGCGCTCCGTCGCGTTACCGCTTATTTCTGTTCTTCGTCCTTCTTTTCTTCGGCAGCAGCTGCAGCCTTGCGCTTTGCTTCGAGCTTGGCGTCGCGCTTCATCTGCTTCTTCATTTCCTTCGTGACAACGCGGGCAGCGTCGATCTGCGCCTGCATCTCCTGAGGTGTAGGCGGAACGAAGGCAGCGCCCTCTGCGTTCTCGGGGATCACGTCGTAGTGCTCATCACGCTCGAGCATGGTCGCCTCGGTATAGCCGTCGAAGAGGTGGATGTGGCGCGCGTCGAATGCGAGCTCGACAACGGTGCCGAGTTCGACGGTCGCACGCGAGGAGATCTTCGCGACCATCTGCGCCGCAGCATCGACGATGGAACTCTTCTCGCTCTCATAGTCGACATCGCAGTAGATCTGCATTTCGGCGCCGAGCTTTTCGATGACTTCGATCTTCGCACGGACGATGGTGTCGGGCGAGGTCTCGATGAAGCGCTGATCCTCGTGGATGTCCTCGGGACGGACGCCGAGTGTGACCTCTCTGCCGGTGTTCACATAGTCGGGGAGGTTCTTGATCTTCGCGACGACGGTCTCGGGAAGGAGGATCTTGTTGTTGCCGATGAAGTTGACATAGATCTTGCCGTCTTCCTCGGTGATGGTGGACTTCTTGAAGAAGTTCATCTGAGGGGTGCCGATGAAGCCTGCAACGAAGAGGTTGATCGGGTAGTCGTAGAGGTTCTGAGGGGTATCGACCTGCTGCATGAAGCCGTCCTTCATGACAACGATACGGGTGCCCATCGTCATAGCCTCGATCTGGTCGTGGGTGACGTAGATGAACGTCGTCCCGAGGCGGACGTGAAGCTTACTGATCTCGGTACGCATCTGGGCGCGGAGCTTCGCGTCGAGGTTGGACAGAGGCTCGTCGAGAAGGAAGACCTTGGGCTTACGGACGATGGTACGGCCGAGCGCAACACGCTGGCGCT
>CANQNB010000024.1 GCA_947625065.1 uncultured Clostridia bacterium
ATGTAGTCCATGAGGCGCTTGTCGAAGTCGTCGCCGCCGAGCATGTTGTTGCCGTTGGTCGCGAGCACTTCGAACACGCCGTCGGAGATCTCGAGGATGGAGACATCGAAGGTGCCGCCGCCGAGGTCGTAGATCATGACCTTGCTGTTCTCCTTCTCCTTGTCGAGCCCATAGGAGAGGGCGGCAGCCGTCGGCTCGTTGATGATACGGAGGACGTTGAGCCCTGCGATCTTGCCCGCGTCCTTGGTCGCCTGGCGCTGGGCGTCGGTGAAGTATGCGGGACAGGTGATGACAGCGTCGGTCACCTTGCCGCCGAGGTATGCCTCCGCGTCCGTCTTGAGCTTGGAGAGGATCATCGCGGAGATCTCCTGCGGCGAATAGCTCTTGTCGTCGATCTTCACTTTATAGTCCGAACCCATCTTACGCTTGATGGAGATGACCGTCTTGTCGGGGTTTGCGACCGCCTGACGCTTTGCGACCTGCCCGACGACGCGGGAGCCGTCCTTTTGGAATGCCACGACGGAGGGGGTGGTCCTGCTGCCCTCTGCGTTCGCGATGACGACGGGCTCGCCGCCCTCCATGACCGCGACGCACGAGTTGGTCGTACCTAAGTCAATACCGATTACCTTTGCCATAATATATTTCACTCCTTTATAGTTCACAAAATTCTTTCTTTTTTGAAGCCCCCTGCGGGGAGCATGGTGCGGATGTCAGCCCTTGGCTCCACCTCTGGGGAAAGTGGCGCGCAGTGCCAAAAGGGGTTCGGAATACCAGCGGAACCCCCTCACCGCCTGCGGCGGAGCTCCCCCAAAGGTGGAGCCGAGGTCATGCCCTCGCTGTCCCCTTTGGGGAAAGTACCCGCGCAGCGGGGGAAAGGGGTTCTCTCCCCTACTTCACCACGACGACCTGCGCGAAACGCAATACCTTGCCGTTCTGCTCATAGCCCTTGCGGTAGACCTGCCTGACCGTGCCGCTCTCTTCGCCCTCTGCGGGCTCGACCGCCATGATCGCCTCGCACTTCTCCGCGTCGAAGGGCTCGCCCAAGGGGTAAATCTCCTCGATCTTCTCCTCTTCGAGCACCTTACGGAAGGCAGCCATGACCATCTCGATCCCCTTCCGCGTGGCGTCGTCGTTGCAGGCGTCGATGGCGCGTGCGAGATTGTCGCCGATCGGGAAGAGCTTGGAGACGACGTCTGCCCGCCCGTCCTGATACCGCTGCGCCGACTGGTATTGGGTGCGGCGGCGATAGTTCTCGTACTCGGCGGTCACCGAATACCACTTGCGCTTGAAGTCCTCTGCCTCCGCCTGCGCCTTTTGCAGCGCCTCCTCTGCGGAAGGCTGCGCGGGAGCCTCTTCTGCGGGCGTCCCTTCTTCCGCCGCCTGCGCAGGAGTCCCTTCTTCCGCGGTCTCGTTCGCCGCCGCGGCTCTCTCTACGGTCTCCTCTGCGGTCTCTTCTGCGGGGGATCCCGCGTGCTTTTCTCTGTTCTTTTTCACGTTGCTGCCTGTACCTTAGGGGTTTTGCACCATTACATATAATGTAAAATGAACTGTTCTAAACGCTTTTTCCGAAAATTTTTCCCGATTTCGCAAAAAAATTTGGGGTGATGTCTTTACATCGGGGCAAAATTATATTAAAATAGTGGGTAAGAACGACCCGAGGGGGGATCTTATGGAAAACAAGGCATTCGAACTCTTTGCAAAGCGCAACAACAAAGTGCGCATCCGCGTCATTCCGGGGCACTTTGTCACCCAGCACTCGCACGTCAACTACTGCATCGACCTCACGCGCGTCAAGTCGGAGGCGGTCCTCGCGCGCGCCGCGGCAAAACTCTTCGCCGAGAGCTTTTCCGATGTCGCCGTCGACACCATCATCACCCTTGAGCGCATGAAGATGATCGGCGCCTTTCTCGCGGAGGAATTTGCAAACTCCCCCGGCATCAACATGAACCAGGAGATCGCCGTCATCACGCCCGAGTTCACCGCCGACGAAAAGCTCATTTTGCGAGACAACCTCGTCCCCTACGTCAAGCACCGCCGCGTGCTCATCCTCGCCGCCACCGCGACGACGGGCATCACCGCCATGGACGCCATCCGCGGCATCCGCTACTACGACGGCGACCCCGTCGGGCTCGCCACCGTCTTCAGCGGGGATTTCGAGATCCCCGGCGTGCCTGTGCGCCGCCTGATCGGCATCGACGACATCGCCGCCTACGCCTCCTACCGCCCCGGCGAGTGCCCCCTCTGCGCCAAGGGGATCAAGATCGACGCCCTCATCAACTCCTACGGATACAGCAAGATCTGAGCCTTCTTCGGCTTCTTCGGGGCGGCGCAATGCGCCGCCCTTTTCTTATGCCCTTTTCTTATGCCCTTTTTTAAGTTTTCTTCCGTTTTTAAGTCCTCTTCCCCTCCCCGTGCCGAAAATTTGCCCTTCTGCATAAAAAAACCTGTCCGCGCTTGATGAAGCAGGGCGGCGGACGGTGCTATAATAAGATCGCGGCGGGTAGGAATGAGGAGGCATCATGTCGTTCGTTCAACTCGTGAGTGCGTTCCGCCTCTACGGCGCCGACGTGCTCCTGCTCGCTCTCGGAGTGACCCTTCTCACGTCGCTCCTCAAAAAAACGGTCATGAAAAACGTCAACAAAAAGCTTTTCGTGTTCCTCCCCTTTGCGATCGGGTTCGCGGTCTATGCACTCTATAAGATGCTCGTGACTGCGAGCTTCGACCCCGTCACCAAGGACTTTCTGCTCACCCTCGAAAGCGGGTTCGGCTGCGGCTGCGCGGCGACCCTCTACTACATTGTCTATGAACAGTTCGTCCGCGGCAAGACTGCCTGCGAGCCCCTGCTCCCCCTGCTCGATTTCATCCCCGAATCGCGAAGAAGTGAGGCGGCGAAGGCGCTCCGCGAGGGCACTGCGGGCATGCCGCAAGAGGACAAGGCGGCGTACATCAAGGAACACCTCAACAGCTATTTGGAGGCACCCATGTCTGAGGAAGAGCTCACGGTAGCGGCGGAAACGCTGGCGAAATACCTGAGTTCCATCGAGCAGAAATGACCGTTTCTCCCGCCCGAGCGTCACCCCGCCCGGGCGGGTTTTTTGTGTGCCCTCCACCACCCCTTGCTGTCCCCTCCCGAGGAGGGGGGTACGAATTCTGAACACGCCCCACCTCAGTCACGCAAGGGCAGCGTGACAGCTCCCCCCACGGAGGCGCCATGGTCGCGCGTCCCCCGCCCTGCCCCATGCCCCTGTGCGGCGTTGCATGAAAAAAACAGCCTCTCCGTAGAAAGGCTGCTTTTTTGTTATCACTCAAAACGCGATGTTTTCAGCAATGTTTTGGGCACCGCCAACGATGCTCCTGCCGTTGCCTCAGTCCTTCTTGTTGCCAAGGAGAACCTTACTCAGCATCCTGCAACATGTAGATCGAGGGATCCTTTTGCGTGGAAGTCTTGTAGTTGCTGAATCTCTCTTGGGTATCCGCTGTATTGCACTGTAATCTGCACGTGTTACTTCCGCTCGCCAACGTGCTTGCGATCTTTGCAACACCGTCTTCGATCGAAATCGTCCACGTAGACGTGATGGAACCGCTGGTCGCGAAACTATTGTTGTCTACTTTCGTCAGCCCCAAAAGCGTTTCATTGATCGAGAGCGTCCAATTCTCTCCTTCCTTCCCGAGCGTCAAAGGCTGCGCATCTTTGGGAAGTTTCGTGATCTTGTTGCCCTCGACGGATACGCCGGAGAGCGCCTTGAGATACTTGTTGTCGTCGGACAACCCACCGTTTACGAAATTGTGGTCTTTGTCGATGTACACGAGCAAAATCTGAGCACCCGCTTTAAGAGAACGAACATCTTCAACGAGAAGCCACGTATCGGTCATCTCCGGTTCAGGTTCGGCTTTGATATATGCAACTGCTTTGCAGTTTGCATCCGTCTTCGGGTTGTGACTGACCTCCGCATTCCCATTGTAGCTCTGCAAACAACCGAAGATCGTAATCTGTGAACCGACAACAAGGTCTGCCTCTTCTTTCAGGTAGGTATCATCTAATCCTAAACGATAGACCTGCACCTTCTCCTTTGCGCCCGTGTCATTGGTATCGGCGATGTAGACCTTCGTCCAATCAGAACGTCCGCTTTCCCATCCGCCAACCTGGATCACAAAGCCCGTCACATAAACTTCGGCGGGATTTTCCGCGCCGCCAAGATAGCCGTTTCCACCGATCAGTTCCGCAAACGCGATCGCTTCTGCAACGGTGATGGGCTTCTCTGATGTTCCCAACGCGTCCTTTGCTTTGATCGTGACTTTGAGATCGGCATTATCGCTCTTTTCACCGACAGTGAGCGTTGCTTTGAGCGTAATCTCGGCGTCGGCTTCGGGAAGTTTGAGAACAACGAGCTTGTTGACATCAAGCCTGACAAGATCGGTCGTGCCTTGAAGTTCATAGGTGACAGCAGCTCCCTTCAGCGTTGTGGGGAACTCCACTTCTTCACCGACAGTAAACATCACAGCGGAGGGAAACCTCAGGAGCGCTCCTTTTGCATCCGCGACCTTATCTTCGTCTGTCGGTTGAAAAAGCTCTGTGACATAAACCGTAATGGAGTTCAAACGAATCTGAGCCGATGCCGTAAATTCAAACGAGGTTGCAGCCGTCTCGAGGGTAACGGTGACATCCAATCCGTCAACGGTCACGGTAATGCCCGCGACCTCCGCCAAAGAGTTCTGCAATGCGCTGGAATAATCGGTAGATCCGCAGTGGAATACGATCTTCGTTATTGCATTAGGATATTCGATTTTTACCGTAGAGTTCTTATAGAGACGAACGGGGTTGTCATAATCGCCCATGCTTCCCTCGTTGGTAAGCGTAATGCCGTCCTGTTCCCAAACTTGCTTCTTCGTGGAATACTCGGTGCGGTTCAAAATCTTACTTTCGAAAGACAGCGTAGCAGAGGGCTCCTCCTTTTCCTGCTCCGTAACCGTAAGCGTGAGCTTGCCGTCGACGATTGCAAGGGCATAGGTCTTGCCGTTGAATTCTTGCGATCCTTCCCCATTATTTGCGGGACAATCGTACGTTTTCCCGTCAAATTTCAGTGTAACCGTATAGGAACCCGCAGCGAGATCAATATCGGTGAGCCAAAAGTAATGGTCTACATTGCCGCCACCAATTTCACCGCAATTATATGTCGTTCCATTGATTTCGATCGCAAATTTGTCCTTTGTGTTGTATTCGTCTGACGTGTAACCTTCGAACTTGTCGATGTTGATGACCAAACGAAGTTTTTGATCGACATATTGCAGAACAGAACCTGCAAATCCCAACTTCTTCTCGGTGGGTTGAGGCTCGGTGCCGCCGCCGGCGGGAGTGTAGGTCGCATGCGCGATCTCTTTGCCGCCTTTCATCCACTTGAACTCATAGCTCGCAAGGCTTTGGCTATCAACATATACCTTAAAGGTATATTTATCGCCGCCGTTGCTCGTTCCTTCACTCCATAGTTGAGTTCCGTTTACAGTAACATAATCATAGTCGCCCGTCGCAATCGAAACGCTCGAAGTCGCGTTGAAGTGGAAATGATTTGCGTCATAGGCTTCGACAAATTCAAGCGTAACTTCAACGCTCTCAGAAGGTTGAGGGTCGACGGGCTGTGTGCCCTTTGCGGTGATCTCAATGAAAAGCATGTCGTTGCTATTCCTGAGCGTATAGGTCAAAGTTTCGTTCGAGTAAGCCTTGTCAATATTTTCTGTGCCGACAGCCGAGGCGGGAAGATCGTAAACATCGTCCGCGATCTTCAATTTGAGTTGGAAATTCCCGGTCGCCGTCACGTCCGTGAGGACGAAATAAGCAATATGCACATCCGCAAGATTCTCTTCGCTGTAGTTTTGAGGATTGTTCAGAGCGAGTTCCTTGTCCCCAATGACGAGTTTTGCCGCCTGAACCTCTTCAAGGGAATAACCCGATTGCCAGAAGTAGAAATTGAGTCTCCCGTCAGCGAAGCCGCCGTTGTGGTAGCCCCAAGCATTCTTTTGAACTTCCTTGTTTTCCTCAAATTTGAGTTCGGTGATGATGAACTTGCCGCCACTAATAACGGTTTTTTCTGTCTCTACGCCGAACTGAATGCTGAGAGAAGCGTCTGCACTCTCGGTGTAAATGATCGAAATCGTGTTTTCGCCGCTCGTGAGATCAACGACATTATGGTTGATGGTGATCTTCCCCGCCACGGACGAGTTGAGTTTGAAGGAAAGTTTGTAGCTCGTGCCTACTACGTTTTTGCTGTTCTTATAGAAGAGTTGAACGCCAAACCATTCCATCGACTCGCCCTTCATCGCATATTCGAAGGTGTAAGTGCCGTCTGCAAACGTATTGGCGGTAACGTTCGCATTCTCGCTCTCGTTGCCGTTCCAATAGAACATGTGATCGGGGTTCGCTTTCGCAATGGGTTCGCCGCCGAAGGTGATCTCGTTTTCGGGAAGTTCGAGCGATTTCTGCACTTCAAGCTGAAGCGCTGCGTTCGGCGCTCCCGTCAATTTGTAAGTCGCGGAGAGCCAACTCACTTCGAGGGTTTTCGCCGTGAATCCTGCGGGCCCCTTCGCGTCGCCGCCGCCCATGTTGCGATCGAGAACGGAGTAAGTCGCGGTTCCGAAGTCGGTAATGTCGATCTTGACTTCCCAAGTTCCCTCTTTTTCACCGCTTGCGGTTGCTTTCACTTCCGCAATATTTGCCGGGAAGAAGTTGCCGCACCAAAAAGCGAAGCTATAAGGAAGAGTTGTTCCTTCGGTGACGTTGAGAAATGCCTCGACTTCTTGCTCGGTGTAGCCCTTATAAGTTCCTCTGTATACGAGATATACTGCTGAATCGGTATTCTCGAGGGTCACATCGGTGTAGGGAATCGCCTTCTCGATGATGAAGGAGATATTGTTCCACGTTCTACCATCCTTAAAGAACGAATAGACATATCCGCCTTCGGTTACGGAACCGGTCGGATCCCAAATTTCATCCAAATTCGACAGGTGGTTGGTATTGGTATTATCGAAGTGGAAGTCCACGCCCGTCGCGAAGAAGTCGCCCAAAGAGCCCAACGTGATCTCGATCTGAACTTCCCACTTTCCTTCCGCAAAGACGGTGAGCTCTTTCCGGAAATTCTCCTGCGTATGCCCATGTGTATAGGTGTTATCCCGCATCTTGACCAGATCAAGGAAGCCGTTCTCAGCGACCACCTTTTCGAACCCCTCACGGTCGTAATTCGCATAGGTGCCGCTGTAAACGAAGTAGACTTTGCCATTTTCCGCTTTGAGCGTTGCGTTGGTCGGTGCATACTTCGGCGCGGGCGCCGAGGCTTCGATCCTGAGGCAAACGCAGCCCCAATAGGTCCCATCGTCTTTCCCGGTGTTTTCGCCGTTCCCCTTGTTCACGATCGAATACTTATTCCCTGCGAGTTCAACGGACTCACCGTCTTTGGCTTGCTCATCCTTCAAGCGCACATCGCCCTTGCTGTCCTTGGCACCGCCATTGAAATAGATATAGTAGGTGTTGTACGCAAGATCCGACGGGACTTTTGCCTTGATCGTCCATGTGTTCGCGGCAACGGTGACCGTTCTGCTCGCCGCGGGGAACGGATTGCCGGTAAGGTAGATTTCAAACGATTCTGCCTCAAACTTTGCCTTCAACTCAGCCGTGTCTGCATAGTCGTGGGTGCCGCTGTAAACGACGTATACAGCAGTCGCGTCTGCTTCGAGGGTCACAGCCGCCAAAGCGAAGGTGTTCGTCGGCTGCGTATCGGTGATGAAAAGCGCGACATTCCCTTCATTTTCGCCCACAGTGGGTGTGCCAACAAGTTTATAGGTCTTTGTCCCGACCGTTACCGAATTTTCATATTTTTCCGTAAGGCTCTTAATGTCGGTATCGCTTCCCTCTTGCCGATTGACATAGTAACTCTTTGCAGCAAGATCGGTCACATCGAACGTGACAGAGAAGGTGCCTTCGCCAACCTCATAAGACGTAGGACCGGCTGCTTTGCTCCAATCAACAGGACCCGCATTGATAATACGGAAACCAACCTCGTTCTCGTTATCATCGCTGATCGCGGCAGTGAACTCGTCCTTGGTGTAACCGGCATAGGTGCCGCTAAGGGTAACGACAGCTTTGCCGCCTTCCGTAGCGATCTGCGCACCGGTGACGGTGAAAGTCTTTTGAGCCGCAGCTTTGTCGACAACCGAAAGACCGAGATGCCCGTGACCATTCACGGAGTTCAAAGTATAAACTTTTCCACCGACGGTAATCGGCGTTTCATCTACAACAATGTCTCCCTTGTTCCAATCGCCCACATCGACGCGAAGAATATTGCGAAGCTTATTACACAATCCGAGATCGGTGACATCAAGCTCAACGCTGAACTCACCGTCTTCCCACTCCGTCAAGGTCACAGATTTTGCATTTTCTGTATTTACGCCAGTTCCCCAGAAGTAGAAGAAATAGTTGCCAGCCTCATTTTTCTCGCAGAACAGTTTGGTGAGCCCGTCCTTATCGTAGCCCGTGTAGGTACCACTGATCGTGAGGATGGCTGCCGTGTTCTCTGCGTTCGCCGCAAGCGTGAGCGTGGTGACCGTAAAGGTCTTATTGACGACAACTTTGTCGGCGATCACAAGCGTGAGATTGCCCCATTGATCGTTCGAGAACGTGTAGGTCTTATTGTCAAGTTCCGCAGAACCGGTACCGGTGAGTTTGATGTCGCCATAGCCATCATTCTTCCAGCAAACGTTATACGTGTCGCTCGCCAAGAAGGAGACTTCGACGGTGATCGTCCATGCCTTGTCGGTAAGGGTCAGGTTGAACTTCTCGGCATCGTCGTAAGCGGGGTATTTCCAACCCGATGTAGCGCCGCTGAAGCCGAAGGTACCGAATGCAGCTTTGAGGGCTGCCAAATCGGCATAGCCCGTGCAGGTGCCGTTGACCGTGAGGACAACTTTGCCCTCTGCCGCACTGAGCGAGATGGCGGTAACGGTGATGCTCTCTTCCACAAAGCCGCACTCGCAGGTATGACCGTCCTTGAAGCTGTGGTCCGTCTTGTCGTCCATGTCCTTTCCGCAGACGGAGCACTTATGCCAGTGCTGGGTCGCGTCGTGCTGCCATGCGCCCGCGGTGTGCTGCTTGACGGGTTCCTTCGTCACGACTTCGACGGGGTCGGTCTTGTACTCTTTGCCGTTGAAGTTCACGGTCGCGGTGTAGGTCGTCTTTGTGCCGTTCTGGCATTCGCCGGGGATCTCTTCTTCCGACTTCTCGATCTTGCCGTTTGCGCTCTCGGTCGCCGTGACGGTGACGGTCTGCTGCTCGGTGCAGTCTTTGCACTTGAAGGTCGCGGTCGCCTGCGAATAATCGTCATTCCAGCTCCACGTGGGCGCCTGATAGGTATGAGGCGTCATCTCGATGTCTGCCGTGGTCGTGCTGGTGTAGGTTTCGCCGTTGAACTGCACGGTCGCGGTGTAGGTCGTCTCGCCCTTTGCGGTGCAGGTGGGAGCCTTGGTCACTGCGTCGGTGACCTTCGCTTCCATCACGACGGGCTGAGAGGTCTTGTCGTCCTGGTTCTGGCACGTGAAAGTCGCGGTCGCCTTATGGTCGGGCGTCCACGTCCATTTAGGCTGACCGTAGACATGGGGGGTGGATTCGATGTCTGCAACCGTCGTCGTGGTGGGGCAAGTGTACGTCTTGCCCTCATAGGTGAAGGAGGCGGTGTAGGTCGTCTCGCCCTTTGCGGTGCAGGTGGGGTCCTTCGATTTTTCGCCCTTTAAGGTGATCTCGGGGTGAAGGACGTGCCCGGGCTCGTTTTCATCGCACTGTGTGCAGGTGACGGTCGCGGTGATCTGCTTCCCGTTCCATGCGCTCCATACGATGTGTTCGAGATCGTACTTGTGCCCAAGCGCGGGAATGATGACTTCGCTCTCCGGAACGGGCGTCATCGCGGCAAGGTCCTCATAGATCTTACCGCAGGCATCGCTGCCCACATCGCACTTGAAGTACCTCTTGTTCCCGGGCGTGGCGCACGTCGGGTCGTGAGCTTCGTACTCTGTGAAGTGATGCTCGTGATCGTTGCCGGTGCCCCAGTTGAAGTTCACAAGGTCGCACGCCGTGAGACCGATCACGGAGAGGACGAGCGTGAGCGCAACCAGGATGCTGCCAATCAACTTCTTCATATTTTTCCTCCTGATTTTTCTTCCCTCATTTGGTGGGGATTTCACAGGAAATTATACGCTCATTATTATATTTTGTCAATACCTTTTGTGAAAAAATCCCGAAAAATGTTATCATTTTTAAGTTGCTTTGTGAAATAATCTACAGAAAGTTGTGTTCTTCGGCGAAATCGGCATCTTTTCGGCAATTTTTGACGGGTTTTTCGAAGATTTTTTTCGCCGGGTGATAAAAACAGGGCCCGGATCGGGCAGCGAAGGGTTTGGGCGGAAGTGTATGGGGTTTAAGGCGGCGAAGAGCTTGAGCGGGCGGCGGCGCATAAAAACGGGGACGCTCGGCATACTCCTTGTATGAAAAACGTCACGGGCGATCTGCAAAAAAACACGGACGCCCTTAAAAAGCTCGTTCCTGCCGAAGACATCTATTTCTTCGACTTCACCTCGGACATGGGTACCCCGTTTACCGTCGTCTTTGCCGATCCGATCACCGATAAGGAGCTGCTCGGCGA
This sequence comes from uncultured Clostridia bacterium, assembly GCA_947625065.1. GTDB lineage: Bacteria > Bacillota > Clostridia > Christensenellales > Borkfalkiaceae > Gallimonas. Next base: position 10,677 of record CANQNB010000024.1, read on the forward strand.
GCTCGTCGTGCGCCCGATCTCCCACTATGGGGGGCCGCTCACCGCGAAAGAGATCGGCAAGAACATCATCTCGCCCGAGATGCGGACGGAGCGGTCTCTCGAGAAGCTCGCGGCGGAAGTGCTCGCGGGCAACCCCGTGCTCCTCTGGGAGGGGATGGATGAGGGCATCATCGTCGGCACGAAGAAGGTCTTCACCCGCGCCATCGCCGAGCCCTCCACCGACGTCGCCGTCAAGGGTCCGCGCGAGGGGTTCATCGAGGACGTCAAGACGAACACGTCGCTCGTCCGCCGCCGCCTCAAAACAGGAGAGCTGCAGATCGACTTCATGGAGGTCGGCAGGCGCTCCAAAACCAACGTTGCTGTATGCTATCTCTCGGGCATGATACCCTCCGGCATCGTCGAGGAGGTCAAAAAAAAGGTCGGGGAGATCGACATCGACATCGTCCCCGACTCCTCCTATCTCACCCATTTTCTCTCGTCGCGCCCCTACTCGCTCGTCAAGCAGGTGGGGACGACGGAGAAGCCGGACATCTTCTGCGCCAAGCTCGCCGAGGGGCGGGTGGGGCTCCTCGTCGACGGCTCCCCCATCGCGCTCACCGTGCCCTACCTCCTCGTCGAGGATTTTCAGTCGAGCGAGGATTACTTTGTGCCCTCCTACCGCGCGACCTTCACCCGTCTCTTGCGGTTGTTCGCGCTCATCGTCGCCATCTATCTGCCCGCCTTCTACGTCGCGGCGCAGCTCTTTAAGCTGCAACTCTTTCCGCAGAAGCTCCTGCTCACCATTGCGGGGGCGATCCGCGACATCCCCTTCTCCCCCTCGCTCGAAATGCTGCTCGTCCTGCTCGTGCTCGAGATCCTCAACGAGGCGTCCATCCGCATGCCGAAGTATGTGGGGATGGCGCTCTCCGTCGTGGGCGCCCTCGTGCTCGGGGAGACCGCCGTGTCTGCGGGGTTCGTCTCCACGCCCGCGATCATCATCGTCGCGTTCTCGGGCATCGGGCTGTATGCCGTGCCCAACCTCATCGAACAGACGAGCGTCGTGCGCCTCGTGATGCTGCTCGTCGCTGGGAGCATCGGGACGTACGGCATCATCCTCACCACCGGCTTTATGCTGCTCTATCTCGTGACGACGGAGAACTTTTCCACCCCGCTGCTCGCCCCCTTCTCCCCCATGATCGGGCGGGATCTGCGCGATTCGGTGCTCAAATATGACCTCGGCTCCCTCGAGACCCGTCCGCGGGCGATGCGGAGCCCCAACAAGCGGAGGCTCGGATGACGAAAATTTGCAAACGGCAGATCTTTTTTCTCCTTGCGTGCATCGCGCCCATCGGCAAGCTCATCGTCCTGCCCACCGTGCTCGCCGCAAGCTCGGCGAACGACCTCCTTCTCCCCATGCTCGCCCACGTCCTGTTGCAGGCGGCGGTCGTGTTCTGCGCGCTCCTCCTCGGCAAGCGGGGCATGGGCTTCTATGAACTGCTCGAAAACACCTTCGGGAAGGTCCTCGGCAAGGCAGTCGCGACCCTGTTCGCCCTCTTTCTCTTCTTCGCCGCCCTCCTCCCCGTGCTCGAACAGAAGATCTTCGTGCAGAGCATCTTCTATGACACGCTGCCCTCTCTCATCGTGTTTGCGCCCTTCTTCCTGTTTGCGGCGTACCTGATGAGCAAGCCGCTCGCCTCCTACGGGAGGACGTGGGACGTGCTCGCCCCCATCGCCGCGGCATCGCTGTTCGGCGTGCTCGTCCTCTCGGTGGGGAGCGCCGACTACGCCGCCATCCTCCCCATGGGCGCTTCGGGGGTCCGCGGCTTCTTCGGGGGTACCATGTCCGCGTTCCCGTGGTTCTTCGACGGTGCGATCCTCCTCTCCCTCCTCGGAAAGTACGACTACGAAAAGGGGATGGCGTGGCAGGGCGCCCTGTGGTATCTCGCGGGCGGGGCGGCGGCGATCTTCTTCCTCGCGACCTTTTACGGCATCTTTCAGGAGACGAGCGTGCAGCACCTGTTTGCCTTCGCGCAGACGAGCAAGTACTTCTCGGGGATCAGCGTGCTCGGGCGCATCGACTATATCTTTATCATCGCCCTCGCGATGGTGATGGCATTCTATTGCATTTTGCCCGCACAGGCGGGGGTGGACTGTCTCTTGCAGGCGTACGGCAAGCCGCGCTATCTGCCCACGATCCTCGGCGTGGTCGTCTCTTCGGTCTACTTTTTCATCTCCCTGTTCGTCGATATGAAGTTCACCTCGGTGCTCGGCGCGGTCTCGCAGACCCTCTTCTGGATCTTCCCCGTTTTTACCGTCGCCCTGCCGCCCCTCTGCCTTTTGCTCAGGAGGAAACGCCGTGAAGTTTCGTAAATTTCTCAAAACGGTGCCGATGAAGCTGTATGTCCTGCTTGCAGCCATCATCGTCTTCACCTTCTTCTCCAACGACTTCGGGCTCGTGGACATCCAGAAGACGGCGGTCATCCTCGCCGCCGGCATCGACAGGACGGAGGAAGGGTTCTCGGTGACGGCTCAGATCGCCGTTCCCAAGGGCACCGACCGCACCACGGGCGGCACCTCTTCGGTGGAGATCGAGGCGGACGGCGAGACGGTCTCCGCCTGCATCGCCAACATCTATGCCAAGACGGGCTGGGTGCCCAAGTTCGTCTTCTGCGACCTCATCGTCATCGGCGAGGAGGCGGCGAAGGAGGACGTCTTCTCCTACCTCAACTATTTCATCCGCAACAAATATATGAACGATTCCTGCATGCTCGCCGTCTGCGAAGGGAAGGCGCAGGAGCTCATCTCCTCAACGAGCGCCATCGACGACGCCTCCTCCCTCGCCATCGGAAAACTCTTTTCAGACGCGGCGGTCGGCTCGGGCAGGGTGATGCCCATGTCCCTTAAAGAGTTCTCCATCGGCTACTACGGCGCATCGGAGAGCAGCTATCTCCCCTTTGTGCGGGCGAGGGAGCAAAAGGGCGCGCAGTCGTCGGGAAGCGGCTCTTCGGGCGGCAGTTCGGGAGGCTCCGGAGGCTCGGGCGGACAGAGCGGCGCAGCAGAGAGCGAGAAGGTATACACCGCGGACGAGACCGCCCTCTTTCTGCAGGGGAAGATGGTGGCGCTCCTGCGGCAGGAGCTCACATTCGCGCTCAGCCTGCTGCACGGGCAGGTCACGTCGGGCAACTTCAACGCCAAGGAGGAGGGCACCGATTCCACCCTCACCATCTTAAAGGACGAGGGGGGCGTCTCGCTGTCCATGAAGGGCGCGCCCAAGGCGACCCTTTCGCTCAGCCTCACCGCGCGGCTGTGCTGTAAGTCGATCACCTCGGATGCGGAGGAGATCGCCAACGAGACGGCGCCCAAGGAACTCCTCGAGAGCGCGGAAGAAATCTTGCAGGCGCAGCTCGCCGACCTCTGGGAGAAGGCGAAGGAGAGCGGGTGCGACCTCTTCGGGCTCAAAAAATCGCTCTACCGCTCCTCCCTGAAAAAATTTGCCGAATGGAAGGAGAGCCTGCTTACGACGGTGTCGCCCGTCTTCAAAGTCAAGGTGCAGAGCAAGCGTTGACGTCATTGGGCGGTACCATGTCCGAGGATTAACGCAACGGAGCAGGGGAAGGTGGCACACTGCTATTGCCGTAAGAACCCGCCCCTTGGCTCCCCCTTTGGGGGAGCTCCGCCATTGGGCGGTGAGGGGGTGTCGCCCCCCCCCCCCCCCCCCCCCCCCCCCCC
>CANQNB010000025.1 GCA_947625065.1 uncultured Clostridia bacterium
GGGCTCAAGACGTACATCATCAACTACGTCCACACCAAAGAGCAGCGGGGGGAGGCATGGTCGCGCGCCGATCTCGCCTGCTCCTTCCAGCATGCCGCGCTCGACATCCTCGCCGAAAAGGCGGTGGAGGCGGCAAGGGAGAAGGGCTGCCGGACGGTGACGGCGGGCGGCGGCGTCATCGCGAACGGCTATCTGCGCGAACAGCTGCAGAGCGCATGCGACCGCGAGGGACTCCGCCTCGTCCTTCCCGCCAAAAAGCGGTGCACCGATAACGCCGCCATGATCGCCGCGGAGGGGCTTCTCCGCTACCGTGCGGGGGAGTTTTCCCCGCTCACCCTCAACGCCTGTGCGAGCATCCCGCTCAGATGAATTCCAGCCCGCCCCCGCGGGCTTCTTTTTTATCAAATTTTTCAAGTTTTTTTGACTTATTTCCAAATTTTTTTGATTTCCTCCCAAAAAACTTTTGTTTTTTTCTTTTTACCCCTTGAAAAGGGAGAACGGCTATGATATAATCATGTATGGGAAATTTTATCCCTTCCTTTTCCGCATGCAAGCGGTAGAGAATCGAAGACAAGGAGATGGAGAGTCAAATGGACAAGAAAGCAATCATCGCCAAGATGTCGCTGCGGGAGAAAGCCTACTTTTTGACCGGCGGCGCATCCTTCAAAACGCGCGCCTATCCGGACTATGGGATCCGCGAGATGTACCTTTCCGATGGACCGCACGGTCTCAGGAAGCAGGCGGATGCGGCAGACCACCTCGGTCTGAACAAGAGCCTCCCCGCGACCTGTTTCCCCACGGCATCCATCATGGCTTGCAGCTGGGACGAGGAGCTCGGCGAACTCGTCGGCAAGGCGCTCGGCAGCGAAGCGGCTTCGATGGAGGTCGACATGGTGCTCGGTCCCGGGCTGAACATCAAGCGCAGCCCGCTCTGCGGAAGGGATTTCGAATACTTTTCCGAGGACCAGCTTCTCGCGGGCAAGATGGCGGCGGCGTATGTGCGCGGCATCCAGTCGGAGAACGTCAACGCATGCGTCAAGCATTTTGCCGCCAACAACCGCGAATACCGCAGGATGACCTCCGATTCTGTCGTCGACGAGAGGACGCTCCGCGAGATCTATCTGCGCGGCTTCGAGATCGCGATCAAAGAGGGGGGGACGCGCGCCGTCATGTCCTCCTACAACAAACTCAACGGCGTCTACACCAACGAAAACGAACATCTCCTCAGGGAGATCCTCCGTGGCGAGTGGAGATACAAGGGCGTTGTCGTGACCGACTGGGCGGGCAGCAACAGCCGCGTCGAGGGTCTCAAATGCGGCAACGAGCTCGAGATGCCCATCTGCACCTACGGTGCCGACGACCTCATCGCCGCCGTGGAAGGGGGAGAGATCCCCGAGTCGCTGCTCGATGAGAGCGTGGAGCAGATCCTCGGTCTCGCCGAATTCAGCGAGAACAAGGAGGTCCAGCCCTTCGACATCGAGGCGCACCACGAACTTGCGAGAAAGTGCGCACAGAAGGCGCTCGTCCTCCTCGAAAACGACGGCACCCTTCCCCTCGACAGGACGAAGAAGATCGCGCTCATCGGCGACTTCGCCTTCCACCCCCGCTATCAGGGCGCGGGTTCCTCCATCGTCAACCCGACCAAGCTCACCACGGCGCAGGAGGCGCTCAAAGCTGCGGGCGCCAACATTGCCTTCGAGGAAGTCGGTTTCGACCGCTTCGGAAAGAAGAAGAAAAAGCTCTTCCTCCGCGCCGTCGAAGCCGCCCTGCAGAGCGATGTCGTGCTCTTCTTCGCGGGTCTCGACGAATTCTCCGAGGCGGAAGGACTCGACCGTGAGCACATCAACATCCCACAGAACCAAAAAGATCTCTTCCGCGCGCTCGTCGCAACGGGGAAGAAGGTGGTCGTCGTCCTCTCCTGCGGGTCCGTGGTGGAAATGGGCTGGACGGAAGGCGCCGCTGCCGTGCTCTATGCGGGGCTTGCGGGGCAGGCGGGCGCGCTTGCGGTCGCCGACGTGCTGTTTGGCGACGTCAACCCCTCCGGCAAACTCGCCGAGAGCTGGCCCTGCGAATACAGCGACGTTCCCACCTCCTCGCCCTCCTATTTCCCGGGCGGCAAGGACCGCGTGGAATACCGCGAGGGGCTGTTCGTCGGCTACCGCTACTATGCGACGGCGGGCGTCAGGGCGCGCTATCCCTTCGGCTACGGTCTCAGCTACACCAAGTTCGACTATTCCAATGTGCGCGCGACCGAACAGGGCGTCGTCTTTACACTGACCAACAGCGGCAAGACCGCGGGCGACGAAGTAGCGCAGGTCTATCTCAGCAAAAAGAACAGCGCCGTCATCCGTCCCGCGCTCGAGCTCAAGGGCTTCGCGCGCGTCCATTTGGAAGCGGGCGAGAGCAAGGAAGTCACCGTTCCCTTCGACGACAGGACGTTCGCCTTCTACGACGTCACGACGAAGAGTTGGGAGATCGAAGGGGGGACGTATGAGGTCAAAGTCGGCGCCTCGTCAGAGGACATCCGCCTCGTCTCTGAGGTGTCCGTCTCGGGCATGGTACCCTCCGATGAGCTCTACAGGTTCCCTTCGTATGCCGCAGGCGACGTGAAGAACGTCCCCGACGCGGAGTTCTACGACCTCCTCGGCTACGTCCCCGAAGAGGAGGCGGCGCAGGCGAAGCGCGTCCCCGTCCATGAGAACACGACGGTCGGCGACCTCCGCTATGCCCCCGGCTGGACGGGCAGGCTCTTCTCGTGGGCGATCCGTGCGAGCATCTCGGTGCTCCGCTTCTTCGGCGCTCGCGAGACGGTGAACACCCTCATCATGGGCGTGCTGCATCAGCCGATGCGCGGCATCGCAAAGTTCGGCGGCTTCTCCCGCAACAAGATGGAGGGGCTCATCACGATGTTCAACGGGCACTTCTTCAAGGGCGCCGGCTTGTTCCTCAAAAAAGATAAGAAAGCAAAACAGGAGGGAAGATCATGAGCACATACACCGAACAGGACTTTCAGAACCAACTGAAACCCTACTCGAAGAACGCCTTCGTCGCCTTCTTCCAGAAGCTGTGGCGCGGATGGCTCTCCGCATGGTACGGGTTCTCCGACAAGCACCCCACCCTCTCGAGCCTTCTCTATAAGCTCTTCTTCTTCATCGTGTTCTCGGAGGGCGTTACCATCTGGCAATACATCGTCATGACCTTTCTGCCCGCCGCCTTTGCGGGGCTCAACCACGGGGAGTGGGGCTGGCCCAACATCCCCATCCCCGCAGCGGGCGGAAACGCCTACATCATCTTCGGCGATGTGCAGGGGCTCGGCTATTTCATCGCGTTTGAGATCGCCGTGTTCACCGCACAGTGCATCAACTTCCCCCTCCAGCGCAACATCACCTACCGCTCCCACGGCAATCCGTGGTATCAGGCGATGTGGTACTTCATCGGCTGGGTGCTCGTCTCTGTCTTCGTGAACGCCGTGTGGGGGATCTGCAACGTGTTCTTCGTCCATTGGGGCTGGCCCGATGCCGTCTCGGGGCTCGTCAAGACCTTCATCACGGGCGGCGTCTCGATGGCGATCTTCTTCTTCATCTTCCTCATCATCTTCCCCGACAACAACAAGGTCGCGGCGAAGGCTAAGGCGAAGTACGAGCGTCTGCTCTCTGCGGGCGTCTCCGGGAAGAAGCTCGAGAAGGCGCAGAAGGCATACCGCATCGCACAGGACCGCGCCGACCGCTCCAATTCCGAAAAGGACTACATCCAGGCGTCGACGCAGATGAACTCCAAGGTGCTCAAATACTTTGCGACAAAGAAGGAAGTCGCGAAGGCGGAACAGGCGACGATCGCAGCGCAAAATTCGCTCAACGAAGCCTTGACCTCGGACATGGGTGCCTCGCGTGCTGCGAAGAAGGCATATGCATACGCTGAGGCAAAGCGCGAAGAGGAGCTCCTCAAAGAGCGCGTCGCGGGCAATTTCCAAGCGGCGTGCGCTGCCATCGACGAGAAGGAGGAGAAGTCGCGCGCCTACCGCGCCGTCATGGACCGTCTCGGTCTCAAGATCAAATAAATTTACCAAAGGACAACGATCGTACAAGGGGGAAGAGGCGACCGCCTCTCGGGGAGTACGGCAGAATGAAATACATCACGTTTACCGTTCCATGCTATAATTCGCAGGCGTACATGCGCCACTGCATCGATACCTTGCTCCAAGGAGGGGAGGACGTCGAGATCATCGTCGTCAACGACGGCTCAAAGGACGATACTCTCCCGATCGCACGGGAGTACGAAGAGAAGTACCCCTCCATTGTGCGCGTCGTCGACAAGGAGAACGGCGGGCACGGCTCGGGGGTCAATGCGGGGCTCCGCCTCGCCCAAGGGCTCTATTTCAAGGTCGTCGACTCGGACGACTGGGTGGATCCCGAGGCATATGCGGGGCTGCTCTCCATGGTCAAAATGCAGGCAGAGGAGGGGCGTTCTCCCGACCTCTATGTCGTCAACTACGTCTATGAACACAGCGCAGACGGCACCACCTTCGTCTGCCGCTATACGGAGAACTTCCCCGCAGGGCGCATCTGCGGGTGGGGCGAGGTCGAGACGTTCCGCTTGGACAACATGCTCCTCATGCACTCCCTCGTCTACCGGACGGACGTGCTCAGAAGGAGCGGGCTGCTCCTGCCCGAACACACCTTCTATGTCGACGACATCTTTTCCTACGTCCCCCTGCCCTTCGTCAGGACGATCGCGTACCTCGACATCGATTTTTACAGATATTTTATCGGAAGATCGGACCAGTCGGTCAATTTCGACGTCTTCATCAACCGCTACGAGCAGATGATCCGCGTCATGCTCGCCATGACCGACCGCTGGACGTACGCCGAGCTCAAAGAGCAGCCCGAGCGTCTGCGGCGGTACATGTTCCACGCCCTCGAAAATTACATGCTCACGACGCAGCTGTTCACCTGTTCTGCCGACTCCAAGGAGCGCAGGGCAGCATACAGGGCGATGTGGCGGCACATCAGGGAGAAGGACCGCAAGCTGTATACAAAGCTGCGCTACGGCACCTATGTGGCGGTCGCGGGCGCCCTCCCGTGGAAGCTCCGCGGCATCGTCTCGGTCAAGGTCTACCGCAAGCTCTGCGCCAAAAAGAAGCTCGGCTGAGGGGGGCGCCATGGAAAACGCAAAATACGACTATCTCATCGTGGGGAGCGGGCTGTACGGCGCCGTCTGCGCGCATGAGCTCACCGCCCGCGGAAAGAGCTGCCTCGTGCTCGAAAAGCGCGGGCACATCGGCGGGAGCGTCTACACCGAGGAAGTGGAGGGCATCCGCGTCCACAAATACGGCGCGCACATCTTCCACACCTCCGACAGGGCGATCTGGGAGTACATCAACAGGTTCGCCTCCTTCAACGGCTACGTCAACATGCCCATCGCCCGCTATCATGATGAAGAGTACCATCTGCCCTTCAACATGTATACCTTTACGGCGCTCTGGAAGGACGTCTCCACCGCAGAGGAGGCGCAGGCGCGCATCGCCGAGGAGCGGAGCGCCTATTACACCGACCGCCCCCGCAACCTCGAAGAGCAGGCGATCAACCTCGTCGGCAAGACGATCTACGAGAAGCTGGTCAAGGGCTATACCGAGAAGCAGTGGGGGAGACCGTGCAGCGAGCTGCCCGCCTTCATCATCCGCCGCCTGCCCGTCCGCTTCACCTTCAACAACAACTATTTCGACGACTGCTATCAGGGCATCCCCGTGGGTGGATACACGCCCATCATCGGGAAGATGCTCGCCCGCGCAGAGGTGCGCCTCGGCTGCGATTTCCTCGAGCACAAAAAGGACTATCTCGCGCTCGCCCGCCGCACGGTCTATACGGGACCGATCGACGCCTATTTCGGCTACGAGTACGGCGCGCTCGAATACTGCTCGCTGCGCTTTGAGACGGAAGTGCTCGACATGCCCGACTTCCAGGGGAACGCCGTCGTCAACTACACGGCGGCAGACGTCCCCTACACCCGCATCATCGAACACAAGCACTTCGAGTTCGGGCAGCAGCAAAAGACGGTCATCTCCCGCGAATATCCCTCGGCGTGGAAGCCCGGCGACGACGCCTATTATCCCGTGAACGACGCAAAGAACACGGCGCTCTATGAACGGTACAGGCAGCGCGCCGCAGAGGAGCAAGGTGTCGCGTTCGGCGGACGGCTGGGTCAATACCGCTACTACGATATGGACGACGTCATCGCCGCCGCGCTCGCATTCGTCGCCGGAGAGACCGAGTAGAGAATACAAATAACACGGACAGGATCGATGAAAAGAACGGTTTGTATGATCACATCCGCGGTGCTCGCCGCGGTCATTGCGATGCCCGTCCTCTCGGCATGTCTTTTTCCGCGCACTCCCTTCGACGGGGAAACGCTCTCCCCCTCGGAGGTGCGCTACGACATCCGCGACGGAGAGGGGTATCTGCGCTGGGCGAAGACGGAGGGTGCCTCGGGCTACCGCGTCTACCGCTCGGAGAGCAGATTCGGGCAATACCGCCTTGTCACGCCCCACGCCCTGCGCAGGACGAAGTATCAGACGGATACCTTCTGCCAGTGGTACTACCTTGTCAAGGCGGTCACCTCCCAAGGGGAGGTCGACGTCGGCGGTCCCGTGAGCGCCTTTTCGGAGGAGACCCTCATCGTCTCCCCATATGACGACATGACCGCCGTGCAGGAATATATCGACCGCGCGCACGCCTCACTCGAAAAGGGCTCGGACGGGCAATTCTCCGAACAGCGGCTCGCGATCATTCTCCTCCCGGGCGACTATCCCTCTCTCGACGTCAAAGTCGGCTACTACACCACGGTGAGCGGGGCGGGGGAGACGCCGGGCGATGTCAGGATCGGCAGCCTCACCGTCTCCACCAACGTGCTCTCCAACAATAACGCGACGTGCACCTTCTGGCGGGCGGCAGAGAACCTCACCGTCCTCGGCGATACGCGCTGGGCGGTCTCGCAGGGGACGAGTCTGCGCCGCATGCAGTTCAACGGCGACCTCGCGCTCTCCCATCCCTCGGGCTGGTCGTCGGGTGGATTTCTCGCCAACAGCTCCATCGCGGGCACCGTCGACCCCGGGACCCAGCAGCAGTGGTTCTCCCGCAACGACGAGTGGACGTCGTGGAAGAGCATCGGCTCGCACAACTACGTATTCAGCGGCTGTGAGGGCGGCGTGCCCCCGTCCGTGTGGACGGAGGCGGACGGCAGGTCCACCGTCCTCGAATACACCGAGCAAATGGCGGAGAAGCCCTTCCTCGTCTACAGCGAGACGGAGGGGTACCGCGTGTTCGTTCCCGCAGCCCAACGCGAGACGAAGGGGATCACTTGGAAGAACGGGCTCAGTAGCGAAATGGGCTATTTCCTTCCCCTGAGCGACTTCTATATCGCGAACGAACGGGACAGCGCGGCGACGCTCAACGCCGCCCTCGGCGCAGGCTACCATCTTCTCTTTCCCCCGGGGCACTACCGTCTCGAAGAGCCCCTCGCGATCGACCGGCAAAACGCCGTCGTCATGGGGCTGGGCTATGCCACCCTCGAGATCGCAGAGGGCAACAACGACTGCGCCGTCAGAGTCGCCGATGCGGACGGCGTGCGCCTTGCGGACCTCCTCATCGAGGCGGGCGCATTCAGCCGGAATATGGTCGTCGTCGGGGAGAGAGGGGAGCACACGCCGCACAAGTTCAATCCCATCGTATTGAGCAACGTCTATCTGCGCATCGGCGGCGTCAGCAACGTGCACACCCAAACGGAGACCGCCCTCGCCGTCTATGCCGACGACGTCGTGGCAGACAATCTCTGGATCTGGCGGGGCGACCATTCGCAGGGCGTCGCGTGGGAGGACACCTCCTATACCGACGAGAACGGGCACACCGTCACAAACTACGGCAACCCCGTGCAGACGGGCATTCTCGTCGAGGGCAACCGCGTCAGCTGCTACGCCCTCATGGTGGAGCACTGTCAGGGCTACCAGACGCTGTGGAGGGGGGAAGACGGGCTCACCGTCATGTATCAGAGCGAGACGCCCTATCAGGTCCCCTCGCAGGAGAAGTGGATGTCGGGCAGCAAGAACGGCTGCGCGAGCTACAAGGTCGCCGACGAAGTCGAACGCCACCGCGCCTACGGCATCGGCATCTACCTCGTCAATTACAGCGGCGTCAACCTCGCTTCCGCCATCGAAGTCCCCGAAAGGGAGGGGATCGGGATGAACCACCTCGTCATCTGCGACTTTACGCAGACCTATCCCGCCACGATCTCCAACGTCATCAACGACGCGGGCGGCGGCGTGGGACCCGATTGCTTCCGCCGTCTCGTCGAAAAATACCCCGCATAGCTCAAAAAACCGAATATCCAAAGGGGCATGCCCCTTTGTTGCTTGCACGCAAGCAACAAAAAAAACATTACTTAGGTCTCTGCGGCAAAAACCGTGAGATGATAAAAAAAGTAAGGAGGAAACCATGAAAAGACAAAAAACGTTTTTGCGGTATTTTGTCGTAGCGATGCTCGCCCTCGTGAGCATGGCGCTCGTTCTTGCGGGATGTACCTTCCCCAGGAGATACGACGTCACATGGCAGGTGGATCCCAATGCCACCGTCACCGTGGAAGGCTACAACGAATTACCCGAAAAGGTGAAGGACGGCGACACGCTCGTGTTCACTGTCACCGCGGCGGAGGGATATGCCGTCGACGAGGTGCTCAGCGATAACCGCACGGTCACTGCCGACAAGGACGGCAAGTACAGTGTGACCATCTCCGGGAACACCCAGATCGCCGTCACCGTCAAACTTGAGGTCACGGGGATCAAGGTCACCAAGCTGCCCGACCGTTTGACGTATGAGGCGGGCGAGGCGCTCGACAAGACGGGGATGGAGGTCCAGCTCGAACACAAAGTGGGGCAGGCTGAGACGATCACCGACTACCGCATCCGCTATCAGGGCGGGGCGGCGGCTTCGAGATTCTCCCTCGGCGACACGTGGTTCAAGGTCTACTACGAGGATGTGGAATCGGAGCCCGTCCAACTGACGGGACCTGTGCCCGCGGTCATCACCGTCGATCCCAACGGCGGCACGATCTCCGATGCGTACGTTCAGTCCCTCAAGGACAACAAGGCGCTCTCCGATGTCAAACTCGAAGAGGGCATCCTCACCTTCCGCTACACCGAGGCGCTCACTGCCAACATCGCGCTTCCCACGGCGAAAGACCTCACCAAGGGCGAAGAGGGGGACTATTCCCTCAATTCGTGGCAGATCAACGGCGAGGGCGACGGGCTCACCGCGATCGGCAAGGAGACCGCTGTCAGCACGATGTTCAAGGCGAGCTGGACGGCGCACCTCTTCGACTTCGAGTCCATCACCTATGAACTCGGCGAGACCGATCAAAAGCCCTATCTCGTCGTCAAGGGGACCTTCCGCGCAGCGACGGAAGTGTATGCGTTCTTCACCGAAGGCAACCGCAACATCTCGTTTGTCTCCGAGAGCAGCAAGCAAACGGGCAAGCGCGGCGACCAATTCACCCTCAGAGTCGACATGTTAGAACTCACCGAGGCGGAGGCACAGGACGGCGGTAGCTTCGTCGGTTCTTGGCTCGACCTCAGATTCGGCTACGACGTGGACGGCAGAACGGAGTCGATGGAACTTCCTTATAGCGAAGCTCTTCAGGACGTCAGCGTCATCGACGCCGGGGAGATTTACAGATTCGGCTTCGCGGTGTATGCGGATATGCTGAAAGTGGTCATCACCATGCTCACGCCCTACACCTATGAGATGCACGTCAGCAATGAGAACGACGTGCTCACTCTCACGATCGACGGACAGATCCGCCCGAAGCGCGTCTCCGAATTTGCCGGCATGAAGGCAAAGATGGATTGGTGGATCACGAGCACGGTCGCCGCACCCGACGCCACGATTGCGGCAGACGGCAAATTCCAGTTCAAGTTTGTGCTTTCGCCCGAAAACGGCTTCACGCTCAACACCCTCGGCTATGCCCATTTCAGCATCGCTGACGAGAACGACGTGACGCTCTATAAGGATGGAGAGGGGGACGGCAACCTTGTTTACAACGCCCTCACGAACAATGGAGACCTCGAAAAACACGAGATCCCTCACGACCAGTTCACCGGCGGCAGCCTCATGGTCTCCAATGCGGACGGCACCCTCGTGTACTACGTCGGGAAACCGGATTGGGACGCGATCGTCATCTACGGTCTGAACCCCAAGGCGCCCGTCTTCACTTCGAGCGGCGACGTCGAGCTCAAAGTCGATGACTACGCAAAGCCCACAAAGGTCTACTACGTCATCAAGATCACCATCAAGAACCTCACCGATGAAGAGGTCAACGCTCTCCTCCTCGGCAACACCGACGGCGACATCAACGTCTATGAGAGCGACAGCGCGCGCATGAGCAAGCTCGGCGACGTCTACACCCTTTGGTTCGACGTGACCGAATACAGCGGCAGCCAGCTCTGGCCCAACCTCTACTTCAGAGAAGAGGACGGCACCTACACCAAGATGGGTGAGTTCGGCGGCGACGGCGATTACAGCACGAACGGTCTCTATGCGATCGTGAACGGCGTCAAGTATTCCATCCTCTGCAGCAAAGACACCTATTCGCGTCCCTGCCTTGTCACGGGCACTCCCGCCAGCGGCGAGACCAACCCTCCCGAGACCGATCCGACCGCTGTCAAGAAGGAGATCTTCTCGAAGAACGCCATCGAATTCACGCTCGTTGAGGAGAACGGCAAGCCCTACGTCAAGGTCACCGTCGGCGCAAACGGCTTTGCAAGCACGGATGAACTCAAGAGCAGCTTGGAATACGGCAACACCGACGTCCACGATGATGGCACTGAGGACGACTTCGAGTGGAAGACGCCTTGCACCAAGGTCGAACTCGTGGAAACCGGTGTGTACGCCCTTTGGTTTGACATCTCCGGAATGGAGATCGATCCCAAGAGCGAAGGGGGCAGATTCTGGTCCAACATCTATTTCGACGGTGCGAAGCAGGAGATCAAGGTCCTCAACCACGCATGTGACGGCTTCAGCCTCGTCGTCGGCGACTTCAAATACACCGTCGAGTGCACGGGTGCGAATGGGACTTGGGATATTCCCTGCATCAAGATCAAGGAAGTCGGCGCTCCCGAGTACACCGCAACGGGCGCAGACATCGTTGTGGACAGCAACAAGGTCTACCTCGTCGTGAGCGGCACCTCCGAGAACTACGAAGACGCCGCCCTTGAAACCGTTCTCAACGAGGTCTACTTCGACCTCCAGAAGAACAGCTATATCAACGAAAACTTTGATTGGGTTGACAACCAGGATTGGGCCCGTTATTCGGCGCTGGAGAGGATCGTCACCGTTGAAAGCGGGAACTGGTCGATAAAATTCGATGTCACCGCGCTCGATGTCGCAGCGTACGGCGCACACATCGGTCAAGATTTCGGCGATGACGGGCAGCCCCAGGGAGACCCGAAGGATCTGAAGATCGCAGACGTCAGCATGCACGCCAAATTCGTTGTGCTGCAGGGCAAGCGGTATACGGTCTACAACTTCAACGGCAGCGGAGATCCGGAGTTCTTCTACGGCTGCGTCGGTCTGCAGGTCTTTGCGGAGGGTAATTTCTACGAAGCCACCAAAGCAGAGCTTGCGCAGGATGAAGGCAAAGCCTACCTTGTTCTTCGCGGCGTGTACGCGGGGTATGAGGCAACGGCGCTCAAAGCCAAGCTCGAAAGCGCAGAATTCGATCTGCAGCACAACCAGTTGGCAGGCGCTGCAAACTGGGATACGGTGAAGGACTTCACCAGGACCGCGACCGTCAACGACAACGGCACATGGGAGCTCAAAATCGACATCAGCTCGCTCACGCCTTCCTTCTATACGACCCATTTCCAGAGCGATGTTGTCCACAAGAATTCCGACCTCAAACTTCCCGACAAGTCGAACGACGGTATGACGGTGACGGCAGGGGGCAAGCAGTACAGGCTTGTCTGCAAGTTCGGCAGCGGCGAAGCCACCGATTTCTGGGGCTGCGTCGGCGTCGTCGTCGAGGAAGTGGGCGCAAAGAAGATCACGGCGATCACCAAGGTCGACCTCGTCACGGAATCGGGCAAGGTGTACTACGTCATCACCCTCACTGCGCAGAACTACACCGCAGAGGAATTGAAAGCGGCGACGCTCGAGCAGTATACCTGCGAGAAAGTCACAGAGGACAACGGCTCGTTCACTCTCTATTTCGATGTCACTGCAGCGCCGGGTGACGGCTCATGGTTGTGGGCGCACCTCAAACTCGGCGATGTCGCATGGGATAACGCAAACGGCGATGTGAAGGATACGTCTGCGGACGGCAAGAGCGTCACGATCGGTTGCAAGCAATACAAGATCCAGTGTGTCGCTGGAGATGATCAGACCCCCAACAATACGTGGGGCGTCGCAGTTCTGATCGCGACCATGCAGCACACCTTCGAAAACGGTCTCTGCTCCGCATGCGGGCAAGTTCAAGGCAGCGGTCTGAAGGACGCAGACTTTACGGAAGACGGCTGGTCGCAGAAGGATGTGGTTGGTCCGAACTTCAACCTTCACGAGCTCACAAAGCTCACGAAGGGGCACAAACTCATTGTGATCGGCACGCAGAGCGGCGCCTTGGCAGAAAATTGGGATGCCCTTCTCTGGGAATTCGCCGAAGGCTGGACGGGACGTGCGGATAATTTCGGTTGGACTTTTAATGAGAGCAACTTCGCCCACTGGAAGTCCGACGAACATCCCAACGGCACCTCCGAGAGCACAAAGCTCGAAATCAAAAATGCGGAGGGAACGGTTGTCTCCTTCGATTGGGCGATGTACTGCGCGATCGCAAAGGATTGCACCTGGCGTCTTGAGATCGACTGGACGGGCGACGACATCCTTGTGACCGTCTCGCTCACGGCAAACAGCGGCGAATATGCGGGTTACACCTTCACATACGGCGCAAAGCTCGATGTGCTCTCAGCGATCACGGAGATCAACGTCCATGTCGGTGCGGAAGACGTTACGAGCATCGGCGTTACGGCGTATAAGACGATCTGACGCAAACAGTTCATGGCTCCGACCCGGGCATTGGACGAACAAAAAAAATCTCACGGGAAACCGTGAGATTTTTTTACCCCGCGCCGTGACGGATGAGGGGCTCTCCGACAGCGCGTAGCGCGAAAGGGTTCGATGACCGACGCCTTGGCTGCCCCTTGAGGGGGAGCTCCGCCGCAGGCGGTGAGGGGGTGTCGCCTCCCCCCTTTTCGAGAGGGGGGGAGGATGTCGCGGCGCAGCCGCGACGGTAGGGGGTGCCTCACGTCAGCTCATAAAAAAAATCTCACGGGAAACCGTGAGATTTTTCTCTTCAACCGTCACCTCTTGGTGGGAGGTCGCTTTGTCGGAGTGGATGTTCTCGGCTTTGCGGAGGCGGGTTTCCCCGACTTCGCGGAAGTCGATTTCACCGTCTTTGCGGGTGCCTTCGAGGGGGACTTGGGCGGGTTCTTGCCGTGGGATCTTCTTCTCATAGCCGCCGCTGCGATCGCCTTCTTCCTCGTCACCACGACCGCGAGCACCATCCAGAGGATGCACCCGCCGACTGCGATCACGTCGATGCCTGCAACGAGCGGGATGTACCAACGGAAGTTGAGCTCGAGCGTTGCGGTCTGGATGGGAACGCCGTCGATCTCGCCGCTTTCAAGTCTCTGATTGTAATCCGCCTGCGTGGCAAGTGCGTTGAGATACATGTACAACACGTGCTTGCCCGCGCTGCGCAGCGCCTGTTTGAACGCCGGGCTGCTCGTATCCTGCGAGAAGTTGCTGTTGTTCAGATAGCCCGCCATCCAAAGGTCTCCGCCTGCGCGGATCATATTGTCGCCGCTCATGAACTGGTGATAGTCGGCATAGTCGGTGAGGATCGCACCTTTGAATCCCCATTCGCCGCGCACGACCTCCTGGAGGAGGGCTTCACTGCCGCCCGTCCACACGGCGCCGATGCGCCCGTAGGAGGTCATGATGCCCGTCGCGCCGCCCTCTTTCACGCAGATCTCGAACGGTTTGATGTACGCCTCGCGGAGGGACTGTTCGGTGAGCCAGTTATACATGCCGTCGCGCCCGCTCTCGCTCTCATACAGGCAGAGGTGTTTGAGATAGCAGAACACGCCGCCGTTCTTTGCCGCCTTGACTTCGTTCGCCGCCATGATGCCCGAGAGATAGGCGTCCTCGGAATAG
>CANQNB010000026.1 GCA_947625065.1 uncultured Clostridia bacterium
CCGCCCCCGCAGCCCCCGCAGAGACGGAGCAGCCGGAAGGCAAAAAGAAGAAGCGCGGGCTCTTCGGGAGAAAATAACACAATATATTGGATAGAGCATGAAAGTCTCCTACTTGAATGACGCGTTTTTCAGCAGACTGGAGGCGATGTCATTGAACTTAAAGTCCAACCTTGCAGGGTACTTCGGAGGGAAGCATCTCGTCAAGACGTACGGTCAGACGGTGGAGTTCGCCGACTTCCGCGAGTACCAGCTGGGGGACGACATCAGAAGGATCGACTGGAACCTCTTCAGCCGGTTCGAAAAATACTTTTTGAGGCTCTTCACCGATGAGAGGCAGATGCAGGTCCAGATCTTTCTGGACTGTTCTGCCTCTATGGGGAGAGAGGACCCCAAGAAGGGAGCTTACGCCGTCGCGGCAGCCGCTGCGCTCGGCTTTTTGGCTGTACAGAGCATGGATAAGCTCTCCTTCAACTTTATGCGCGGCTCGGTGAGCGAGAACCCCTTCGGCACGATCGTGGGCAAAAATGCCTTCTTCCGCAGTGTGGGCGTCATCGACGAGCTCACTCTCGACGGCGAGGAACTCGACTTCGAGAAGTGCATCACGGGCTGCAGCGACACGGGGGAGAACAACGGGCTCTCCGTCATCGTCTCCGACTTCTTCACCAAGAGCGACTGGAAGAAGGCGGTCGACTTTCTGTGCTATAAAAAGCGGCAGGTGCTGCTTCTGCAGATCATGACGCCCGACGAGCTCGACCCCAAATATGACGGGCGCATGCATCTGTTCGATTCCGAATCGCACGGCACGGAGGACCCGAGGAACATGAAACTGCGCATCACGCGCGGCATGCTCGACGCCTATCAGCAGGCGCTGCGCGATTTCCGCGAGGACATCCGCTCCTTCTGCGCCAAGCGCGGCGTGGGCTATCTGAGCGTCTCGACCGACCAACCCATCGAGCGGGTGCTCTTCGGAGAATTTCTCAAAAGGGGGATCATGTCATGATGAAACTTCTGGTCCCTCTCGGGCTCTTGGGGCTCATAGGCATTTTGGCGCTCATCATTATTTACATTATCCGCCCCAATTATCAGGTCAAGAATATTTCGAGCACCTACATCTGGGAGCTCAGTCTCAAATACAGAAAGAAACGCATCCCCACGAGCAAGATCCGCAATCTGCTCATCTTTCTCTGCCAGCTGTTCATCCTCACCCTCCTCGCCGCCATCCTCGCGATGCCCGTCATCCGCCACGAGGGGAAGAACAAGGAGTACGACGTCATCGCCATCATCGACTCCTCGGCGAGCATGTATGCGGGCGATGTGGGGGATACGCGCTTTTTGCGCGCCGTCGACCGCGCGGCGGAGTATGCGGAGGATGCCTTTGCGCATGGCGGATACTTCTCTCTCATCATCGCGGATGACGATCCCAAGTATGCGGCGGAGCGCTTCACCGCCAACGACCGTCCCGAGCTCGAGACCATCTTTCAAGGGCTCATCGACGACGAATACGCCTGCTACTTCGGCGAGTCGAACATCCAGAGCGCCATCGATCGGTGCGACGACGTCCTCCGCTACAACCCGTCCGCCGAGATCAAACTGATCACCGACACCCGCTACGAGACCTTCCCGAACGGGAAGACGATCGACGGGGTCGAGGTGGTCTATCCCTCCAAGGGCAAGTCGGACGATCTGTGGGAGGGCGAATGGAACGGGGCTGTCCTCGACGCGCAGGCGGAGATCGAGGAGGACTACTACATCCTCACGGTGCAGGTCGCCTGCTACGGCAGCGTCTCGCGGGAGCTCGACCTCCACGTCAGCGTCTCGGGCGCCAATTCCTCGGGAGAGGACGACTCGGGCGAGAACATCTCCTTCACGAAGAAGGACATCTTCTGCGAGCCCGGCGCCGTCAAGACGGTCATCTTCCGCCAGGAGGCGGGTAAGGACGGCGACGACATCACCTACTTTCCCATCGACGCGGGAGACCGCTTCTTCTCCTACAAGTCCATCCGCTTCAGCCTCACGCTCGCGGGGGAGGAGATGCTGGGCGACAGCATGCAGATCGACGACAACTTCTACCTCTACGGCGGGCAGAAACAGGCGTTGAAGATCGAATATGCGAGCACCCTGCCCAACCCCTTCGTCACGGGCGCGCTCGACACGGTGAGAAACGAATTTTCCTCCCGCTACGACGTGCAGGTCAAGGACGTCAAAAAGGGGGACGAATATGAGACGGCGGGCTACGATCTCTACATCTTCGAGCATCAGGCGCCCCTCGAATTGCCCACGGACGGCGTCGTCTTCCTTCTCGACCCGCCTGCGGGATATTACAATTCGTCGATCGGTCTGAGCGTCATCTCCGAGCAGACGCTTCGCTACGAAATGCCCCTCTCGATCGAGACGCCGCACCCCCTCACGATGTACATGCACCCCGACTACATCACCGCCACCAAATACAAACAGTTGCGCGCGAGCGGTGACTTCACGGAGCTGCTCAGCTGCGACGGCTCCCCCGTCTATCTCGTCCAGAAGGAAGGGGAGTTCCAGATCGCCGTCTTCGGCATCAGCGTGCACACGTCGACCGTCATCGAACAGCTCGAATTCTACATCCTCTTCCACAACATGATCGAGTACTTCTTCCCCTCGACGGTGGATGCAAGCATCCTCGAAGTGGGGCAGCAGATCGAGATCGCCGCTTCGCGCGGTCCCGAGGTCTACGTCTCGGGGGGAACGATGGGCGACACATTCAAGGAGTTCCCCGTCACGCTCAGCTTCGACCAGCCGGGGACGTACACCGTCGGTATCACGAGTTATTTCTCGGCAGACCGCTACGACAAGCAGATCTTCGTCAAGATCCCGCGCAGCGAAAGCAACATCGCAAACACAGAATACGGCTTTGACGCGCCGCTCCGGGAGACGGTGGTCTCGCACAGAGACGACGACCTCCTCATCTATCTCGCGGCGGGTCTCGTGCTCCTGCTCTTCGCCGAGTGGTGGCTGCAGGGCAGAGAGTCCAAATAGGAGGGCGACATGAGGAATTTCCATCTCGAATTTGCATATCCGTGGACGCCCTGGCTGTTCCTGCTCCTCATCCCGGCGCTGCTCGCGACGCTCATCCCGTACTTCATGATGGACAAACGGTACAGGAAGACGCGCAACCGCATCGTGTCCATGGTGCTCCACATGATCATCATGACGCTCGCCATCACCATCCTGACGGGGGTGACCTTCGCCTATGAGGAGGGCAATCCCGACAACGAGCTTCTGCTCCTCGTCGACCTGTCGGATACGGAGGAGAACGAAGCAGAGCAGAGGGACGAACTCGTCGAGCAGATCGTTGCAGACAGCGCCTACGACGGGTTCAAAGTGGGCATCGTGACCTTCGGCTTTACGCAGGAGTACGCCGTGCCCCTCACCCATGACCTTGACGGCGTCTACGATGCCTATCTGAACGCGCCCCGCCCCGACACGAGCGCGACGGACATCGCCGCGGCGCTCCGCTATGCGCGCGGGCTGTTTGAGAACCCCGAGACCTCCAAGATCGTGCTCATCACCGACGGCAAGGAGACGGATGAGCAGGCGCTCAACGTGATCGGCTCGCTCGCCTCGCAGAAGACGCGCGTCGACGTCGTGAACGTCGCCTCCCTGTTCGGTGGGGACAACGTGCAGGTCACCGATGTGCAGTTCCCCGACTATCACCTCTCGGTGGGGGACGTGTGCGAGATCGGCGTGACCGTCCAGAGCCGCTTGGGGACGGAGCAGAGCACCATCGAGTTCTCCGACAACGGAGAGAAGAACGATGCGCTCACCCAGCAGGTGGCGCTCTCCCCCGGCACGCAGCAGATCGTGTTCAAGACCTCCTTCCAATCGGAGGGGCTGCACGAGATCCGCATCAAAGTGACCGAGTCGGACGACAACTTGGCGGCGAACAACGAATATTGCACATATTACTATCTGGAACGCTTCAAAAAGGTGTGCATCATCGAACAGCAAGAGGGACAGTCGGAGAAGCTCTCCTCCTTCCTCAAACAGGAGGAAAACGGTTACGAGGTCGACGTGCTCAACCTCACGACGGCGGAGACCCTCCCCACGAGCGTCGATGAACTCTGCAAATACGACCAGATCATCCTCAACAATATCTCCAACCGCGACATGCTCGACCTCCCCATCCCCAAGGCGCTCTCCGATAGCGGGGAGACGCGGCAGGATTGGTTCATCCGCCTCATCTATGACTATGTCAACAAGGAGGGCGGCGGGCTGTTCACCGTCGGCGGGAGCGACGAGCAGGGGAATGCGCACGCCTACAACCGCGTGGATATGAACGGCGACGTGAACTTCCGCCTGTATCAGGAGATGCTCCCCGTGCAGGCGATCGACTACACCCCGCCCCTCGCCGTCATCGTCATCATCGACGTCTCGGGCTCCATGGGCGGCAGCGGCGAGAACACTCCCCTCTATTGGGCGAAGCAGGGCGCGATCTACTGCCTCGACGCCCTCTCCGACCGCGACTACATCGGCGTCATGACCCTCGATTCCAACTACGGCGACGTGCTTCCGCTCACGCGGCGCACGCAGGAGAAGGTCATCCGCGAGACCATCAACGCCATCGACGGCGTCGGCGGCACCGTCTATTCGGATGCCATCGCCCGCGCGGGGCAGAAGCTCCTCTCCCAGCCCGGGGTCGACCGCAGGCACATCGTCGTCATTTCCGACGGCGCGCCCTCTGCCGACGACGAAGAGTACTACATGAAGGAGACGCGCGACAACTTCCGCAACGGCGTCACCCTCTCCTTTATCGGCATCGGGATCGCAGAGAACAGCACGCAGGGCGAAAAGATGAAGGAGCTCACCGACGCAGGGGGAGGAGAACCCTTCTTTGTCGACACCAACGATCTCGCCTCGCTTCTCAATTATATCAGCGACGACCTCAATGCCGACGAGGTCAAGGAATATGAGGCGAAGTCCTTCTATCCGCAGGTCGCGGACGTGCTCTCTCCTCTCGTCAACGGCGTCGAGTTCGGGGACGAAGAGGACGAAGAGGGGAACATCGTCAGCCGCGCCCTCGGGGCAAAGCTCGGCGGCTTCTACGGCGTGAGGGCGCGTGCGAACGTCGACCTCGTGCTCACGGGCGACAACAACGTCCCGCTCTATGCGCAGTGGCAGTTCGGCAAGGGCAAAGTGGGGAGCTTCATGAGCGATCTGAACGGCACATGGTCCTCCGAGTTTTTGGCGGACGAGAGCTGCCAGAAGTTCCTGATCAACGCGATCTCCAACCTCATGCCCACCCAGAACATCCGTCCCAGCGAATTTGCCGTCTCCATCACCGGGGACAACTATATCCGCCGCCTTAACCTGAGCGCATCGCTCGGGGAGGGGGAGACTGTCCGTGCGGAGATCATCAAAACCGCCACGGGCGAGACGGTCTCTCTCAACGAGGTGACGGAGCAGCCGCAGGAGCGCAACGTCTATGTGACCGAGGCGCTCACGGGAGAGGCGGGCAACCTCTTTACGCGCTGTACCTTCGTCGTGAAGGAGAGCGGCTGCTACCGGATCCACATCGCAAAATACAACGCCGAGGGGGAGGAGATCGCCTCCTATGAGACGTACGATTCCTTTGCCTACTCCCTCGAATACGACCAGAACATGGAGAGCGCCGACCTCCGCACCAACCTCGGCATCCTTGCCGACCGCGGGAGCGGGCAACTCATCGAGACGCCCGAGGACATCTGGCTCATCTTCGAGAACTTCGTGACGGCATTCAGCCGCGAATTCGACCCGAGATGGCTGTTCATGGGGCTCGCGATCGCGCTCTTCCTGCTCGACATCGCCGCCCGTAAATTCAAGTTCAAATGGATCCACGAGATCGTACGCGAGCGCAGGGCGCGCCGCGCCGAAGAACATCAGGGACGGGGAGGTAAGTAAGGATGAAGAAAAAGTTCAGACTTGCAGTCGCCATATTCCTCTCGGTGCTCCTGCTCCTCATGGGGTCGGCTTGCGGCGGAGAGACCAAACTCGACGCGCCCTCCTCCCTCAACATCAACGAGGACTATCTTCTGACATGGGAGCCCGTCGAGGGCGCCCGCAGCTACACCGTGCGCGTCGTGCGGCAGGGGACGGATGAAGTGGTGCGCGAGGACACCATCCGCAGCGCATCCTATGATCTCTCCGAACTGGACGAGGGAGATTACGAGATCGGGGTCATGGCGACGGGCGGAAGCCGCGGCACCGTTCTGACCTCCGAGTGGTCCTCCGCGCTGTCCTTCGCGAGACCGTACGAGTCGGGGCTCGTCTTTGAGCTCGTCGGCGCCGAATACCGCGTCCTCCGCGCCGGAAAGGCGAGAGGGGACGTCGTGATCGACGATTATTACCGCGGCAAGCCCGTCACCTCCATCGCAGAGCGGGCATTCCGCGCGAGCGCGGAGATCACGAGCGTTGAGATCGGGGCGAACATCCGCTCCATCGGCGCCTCCGCCTTCTACAACTGCCGCCAGCTCCGGAAAGTGGAGTTCAAACTGACCGAAGGGGAGGGCGCAGAGGGCGAGGCGCACTCCCAACTTACCTCCATCGGCGAAGCAGCGTTCCAGGGCTGCAGTGCGCTCACCTCCATCGAGCTGCCCGACACCCTCACCACGATCGCCCCGCGGACGTTCGCCTACTGCCGCAACCTCGCCGAAGTGCACATCGGTGCATCGGTGCAATCTGTTCAGGAATCCGCTTTTTACGGGTGCAGCGCCCTCACCGCGGTCGACCTTCCGGACAGCGTCATCTCCATCGGGGTCAATGCGTTCAGCACCGATGAAGCGCTCGAACGGGTGACCTTCGGCAAGGGGCTCCGCACGATCGGGCAAGAGGCGTTCATGAGCGACACCGCCCTCTCCACCGTCACCTTCCCCGAGGAAATGGACGGCGAATACACGATCGGCGTCTCGGCGTTCCAGGGGTGCGGCAAGCTCTCTTCGCTCACCCTTCCCGAAAAGCTCACCGTGATCGGCGACACCGCATTCGCCAACTCGGGGCTAAAGAGGGACACGACCTCCCTGCCCGAGAGCCTGCACGAGATCGGCGTCAACGCCTTCAACGGGTCGGCGGCTTATAAAGACCAGCTCGAAGACGGCTTTGTGTATGTGGACGATTGGCTCGTTGCCATCTCCCCCGACAAACGCGAGACGCTCGTCAACGTCACCGCCGACATGCTGCGCGGCACGGTCGGCATCGCGGGCGCCGTGTTCATGAACTGCACGCTGCTCGAATCGGTCAATCTGCCCTCCTCGGTGAAATACACGGGCTACCTCACCTTCTATAATTGCCCCGTGCTCTATCAGTTCACGAGCGAGCCGAACGGATTGGAATACATCGGGTACATGTCCCTTTCGAACTGCGGCGCGCTCTCCCAGCTTCAGCTCAGGGAGGGGCTCCTCGAGATCGACAACTACGCCTTTTATAACTGCGTCAATATCACCAACGGCAACTCCCTCGTTCCCTCGACGGTGACCCGCATCGGGCAGAGCGCCTTCGGCGGGACGGGGCTCCTCGCGGACGAGTCGGGCTTGATCTACGCCTCCCGCTGGGTGGTCGGCTACGACGAGGCGACGCTCGCAAGGGACGTCACGCTCGCAGACAATGCGTACGGCATCGCCGACTATGCCCTCTACGATGCGTCGAAGATCACCAACATCATCGGGATGAACCGCTTGGAGTGCATCGGCGAAGGGGCGTTTGCGCGCTGCACCTCCCTCTCCGCCCTCTCCCTCAATCCCGACATGACGGTGATCAAACCGTTCGCTTTCTACAAGTGCTATTCGCTCTATGCAGTCGAATTCCCGTATGCGCTCGAGGAAATCGGCGACTACGCCTTTTACGTCTGCTACCGCATCAACGCCCTTGACTTCTCTGGCACCAACCTCAGACGGGTGGGCAGCCACGCCTTTTTCGAATGCGAGGCGATCGGCAGCATCGCCTTCGGCGAGCAGATCGAGGAGATCGGGGACTACGCCTTCTTCCGCAACCTGTGCCTGACCGAGCTCACCGTCAAGGGTAACGCGACGATCGGCGCCCACGCCTTCTCCCAGTGCCAATATCTCCATTCGCTCGAGCTGGAAGGCGTCACGGAGATCGGCGACCAAGCCTTCCGCGAATGCAAGGAGCTGTGGAACGTCACCCTGCCCTCCTCGGTGGAGAGAGTGGGCGACTATGCCTTCTACGGATGCCGGAAACTCACCCATATCGACCTCGGCGGCACGAAGACGATCGGCAGCCATGCCTTTTCGGGATGCACCCAGCTCACCTCGGTCGAACTCCCGGGCAGCGTTGAGGAAGTCGGCGATTACGCCTTCATCGGCTGCCGCAACCTCCAATCGGTCACCCTGCACGGCACGATCGCGCAGATGGGAAGCGGAGTCTTCTTCGGCACGGGGACACTCAACGTCTCGGGCGGGATCACCTTCTACATGGCAGGCGAGACCGCAGAGGGCTGGAGCGCGAACTGGAACTCGCTGCTCCGTCCCGTCGTCGGGCAGTGCGTCCTCTCGGAGGACGGCTACCTCGAAAGCGTCACGGTGGGGGAAGAGAGCATCCAAAACCGCATGAGCTGGGGCGGGCTCGCCGCTCCCGTGCGGAGGGGGTATCTCTTCGTCGGCTGGGCGACGGCGCCGAATGCAACGGCGGCAGAGTATGAGCTCAACTATCTGCTCCAAGCCCCCGCAGGCGTCACCCTCTATCCCGTTTGGGAGACGGCGCCCGAAGAAACCGAACCCGAGCACGCCGCACCGCCCTCCAACCCGCGTCCTACCCTCCCCGAGGACAGCTGGATGATCCCCGGCGGCAGCGGAAACCTCGGAGATTTCGGGTTCGGATGGGCTTGATGCCCGTTCCCCGGGATCCACGGCTGTACAACACAAAAATAACGGAGGATGTTATGAACAGGCTGAAAAAATATTTGCTGATCTTTGCCATGGTCGTCTGCGCCGCATTCGGCGTGCTTGCCGCGGCGTGCAACGGCGGCGGGATCAAGATCTCCTTCGAGACCAACGGCGCACCCGCGATCGAGTCGGTCTCTCCCGGCAAGGGAGAGGTCTACGAGCTCCCCGTTCCCGAATGGGAGGGGTATGCCTTTGATGGATGGTACGCCGACCGCGATTTCACGGGCGACGCCGTCACCTCCTTCACGGTGGAAAAGAGCGCCAAGTTCTATGCCAAGTGGACGAAGCTCTCGAAGATCACCCTCGACCTCGACGGCGGCTCCCTCGCCGAGGGGACGACCCTCTACCTCAAACCGGGCGAGAACGTCTACAACTTCGTCAAGGACCTGACCCCCGAAAAGGCGGAGAGCCAGTTCGGCGCATGGTACTATAACGATGCGGAGCTCACCCGCACGCTCACCATGCCCGAGGAGGACATCACCCTCACGGCGCGCTTCAAGACGAAGTACACCGTTGAGATCTACCTGCAAAAGCTCTCGCAGGACGGCTACGAACGCCAGATGCAGACAGTGGGCGGCAAGGAGGAGATCAAGGACGAGATCGGCTACGCCTATGCGGGCGAGGAGATCGAGCCCGAGCCCGAGATCCAAGGCTTTGAGATCGTCGAAAACGCCGACTCGATCGCGAAGGGGCGCATCAGCGAGACTGCCTCGCAGAACGTCTTCCGCCTCTACTACGACCGCCTCACCTATCAGGTCGTCTTCACCGACAGCACCTTCGGCGGCGGCTCGCAATCGCAGAACTACCTCTTCGGCACGGAGATCGAGATTCCCGCAGGGATGTTCCCCGCACAGGAAAACTATCTTTTCGTCGGTTGGGACTCCGCTGCGCTCGAGGGACCCATCTACATCGCCCCCGAGACGGTCAACGGCACCGCGGAGAGCGAAAAACAGACGGTCACCGTCCAAGGCAACCTCTCCTTTGCCGCCATTTGGGAGGAGGGCTACACCGATAAATTCGGTGGCGAAGACCTCATCTTTATCATCGGCGAGCAGCCCACCGCCTATCTCTCCCGCGCGGGGCTCCTCTTTGAGGGCACCTATACGCCCGCGAACGGCGAATTCCGTTTCCTCGGCGAGAACAACAGGATGCGCGCACGGGGCAAGGCATTCTCCGATAAGACGTACGTCTTCTACGACGAAGAGCGCCAGAACTACACCCGCTCTCTCTATGTGCCCGGCATGGGGATCAACGAGGACGTCAGGATCCTTTCCGACTCCTACAACGGCATCACCTATATCGACCAGACCGCGGGGACGGCGTTCGTAAGCTCCACGGGCACCTACAACTTCGCCGATAACGGCGATATGATCGCCTCGTTCGAAACGGGGACGCTCGCAGGCGAGACGCTCGTCATCCGCACGATGCAGGTGGAGGTCGGAGGAACGACGGCAAGCGTCTTCCTCGTCCGCAACGAAGAGGAGTACGGCTGGGGTCAGATGAGCCGCAACGTCGTCACCCGGCAGGGTCCCACCGCCTATCCCGACAACTATTTCCTCACGCTCGACGGCTTCGGCGGCGCGACCTACGTCGCCAACGGCACCTCGTCCACCTACACCTATCTGAGAAACGGGGACGTCATCACCATCCGCACCTCGAGCGGCAGCACGTGGGGAGTCATCCGCCACCTCGTGCGGGGGAGCACCCATCTCTATACCGTCTACACCGACGATTATGACCACACGTACACGGCGGCGGAGGGCAGGGGAACGCTCGAGCTCGACGGCGCCTTCCGGGCAGTCTACACCGACGGAACGGGCATCCGGACGGAGGGATATTTCTCCCTCTACGATGACTCCGTTTTCGGCGACATCATGATCTTCATCTCGGGCACGGGTTCTGCGGTGAAGCAGCGGCTCTTCCTCGTCAACGAGATCGCTCCCTCCGTCGGGACGGACGACAGCGGCTCCGTCGAGACGCAGTATGTGTTCACCGAGAAGCCTCTTGGTTACAGCGAATACTTCTATTGCGACACCGCCGCCCGCAACGCCCCCCTCATCGTCTTCGACGCCGACCTCTCCACGCAGGGGAAGATCACCGTCTACGGCTATGCCTCGGGCACCTATGAGAAGGCGCTCCTCGGCACCTATGTGGAGGAGAGCGGCATATACAGCTTTACCGTGACCGACTACTTTGACTATTCGGACGAGGTCTCGGCAGAGCCCTTCGACTACAAGGACATCCAAGGGTTTGTCTTCGCGACCGATGTGCTCGTGTCGACGAGCCTGTTCGGCGGCACGTTCGCCGATCCCGTCGCCTACTTCTACTCGGTGACGACCAAGTCGGGCGGCACCTTGAACATGCGGGGCACGGAATACCGCTATGCGGCGCAGAGCGGGGAGGAGACCCTCCTCATCGTCGGTCCCTTCTGCATCTACACCCGCGCGGACGGCACGGCGACCGTCGGGCAATACAGCCTGAGCGGCGCACGGCTCACCGTCCAGCCCTACAGCTCCTCCAACGCCTATTACTTCGAGATCGACGAGACGGAGAAGACCTTCGTCCCGCTGACCGGTCTCCTCGGCACGGCATACAAATACGATGCGACGACGGGCAGCAGCGTCTCCTCCGAGTCCCTCGCCTTCGACGGCAAGGGGGGCGTCACCTACACCTACACCGAAGAGACGGATGGGGAGAGCCTCACGTACACCGTGCAGGGGACGTACGAGCAGAGCGGCACCTCCAGCGCGGGCGGGAGAGCGATCTACCTCTTCCACGCCGCAGAGGGCAATGAGAAAGACTTCCGCTTCCTTCTCATCGCTTCCTCCTCGTCGACCCTCTTCCTCCCCGAGATCCCCGACTATTCGGGCGAATATGTCAACCAAACGGAGCTCGGACCGGAGGAGCTCGTCCTTGACGGCTTCGGGCAGTACGCCCGCTACACCGACGACATGGGCACCCAATACGCGGGCGTCTACCTCGTGACGGGAAAAAACGCCATCGAATTGATGTTCACGCTCGGTCAGTCGCAGTATCTCATCCACTTTGACCTCAAAGAGGGGAGGAGCTTCACCGTCCGCGGCGGGGAAGCGGGCACATACGGCGTCATCGACAACAACGGACTCACCGACCTTCGGCTCGACTTTGACGGCTACAAAAACGTACGCGTTTACACCGTCAGCGGGGGCGAAGAGACGGAGATCGACGCAGAGGGCACCTATGAGTACGAAGCGGGCACCCTCGCCGTCCACTATAAGAACGGCGCCGAGGATGTCACCCTCCGCGGTGCACGCGGCACGGCAACGGTCGGCGGCGTGACGGGTCTCGCCTTCTTTGTCGAGCACAGGGAGGTGAGTACAACCTATATCAACGAAGCCGATTGGACGGTGCTCTCGCTCGATGCCTACGGCGGGGCGGTCCTGCACAAGCAGAACGGCACCCGTGAGGAGGGGAGATACCACCTCATCACCGAGAGCCTCATGTACTACACGAGCCGCGACGGCTCAAACGACTGCCTCTACCGCTACAACAAGGGGACGGGCAGGATCGAGCAGATCGTCTACACCGAGCGCGGCTACTACACCGCAGATCTCGGCGCCCTTCTGTTCGACGGCGGCGGCTTCATGATCCGCGGCGGCGAGACCCTCTACTACTATGAGATCGACGCCTCCGAGAACGTCATCCTCTATCATCAGGATGCGACGTCGGACAAGGCGAACGTCTATGGGTTCGTCGTCGAAGACACCTTCGGCAAGTTCCGCGACGAGATCGAGTTCGAGGGCGAGACCTACTACGCGAGCGGCGAGTTCTCTCTCCGCTTCGTCCGCGACGAGGCGACCGCGGGGCAGTACCCCGTGCAGACCGACACGGACGAGGATCAGAATCCCGTCTACAGCTGCCTCGAACAGCTTACCTTCGCGCCCACGGGCAGCGATGAGTTCACCGTGCGGGCGAGCGTTGTGCTCGGCGGACAGTCGATGTCCTGCTATGTGCAGCGCGTCGTCGGCGAAGACGGCACGGCGACCCTCTCCGTCGTCATCGGTAACTTTATCTGGGACATCAAGGTCAACTACGCGGGGGTGAAGGATGGCACGAAGAACACCTACACCGTCCTCGCCATGCGCAACGAACAGACCTTCCTGCCCTCCGTCTACCTCTACAACTACCTCATGTTCGCCATGTTCTACGGTCAGACCATCGGGAACGTCTTCGGGCAGGTCTCCTTCATCACGGAGTTCAACGAAGAGGGCATCGCGGGCGATTCCTACGTCAACGGTGCATTCGGTCAGGCAATGGGCATGGTCGATGAACAGGGCGACCTGGTCTCCTTCGAGCGGGCTGCCTACACGGAGGACCGCAACGGCTTCGTCATCGAGTACACCGACAGCGCCGAGACCCTCTACAGAGTGCACATCCGCCTCACCAACCAGTGGGCGAACTTCTTCGGTCTGATCAGCTTCGACCTCATCTCCTTCAGCAAGGTGGAGACCTTCGTAACGGAGGACGGCTACACGGTGGAGATCGAGCGCGTGCTCGCCTCCGACAGCTCCAGACCGGGCGCCTTCTATACCGTCTCCCTGACGAAGGACGAGAAGACGATCGAGACGGACAGTATCTACATCTTCAACAACGTCGCCTACTACATCGTCACCGAGCAGCAGGACGGCGCGGAGAAGATCACCTACTACCTCATCCGCTTCACCGTGGACGACACCGCCGAGAGCGGCGCGCTCACCCCTTACACGTCGGCGAGCGTCGAGGTCAAAGAGGTCACCCGCCATTACGGCGAGAACTCGAGGACGTATGCAGACATCACGGCGGACGGAGAGGTCCTCATGTTCGCGATCAACAACACCCTCTACATCGCCACCGAGACGACGTACAACGAGGCAGAGAACACGTACACCGTCACCGCCCACAACGAACGGCAGTACACCGTCCGCCTCGACGAAGAGGGCAAGGTCACGATCGAGCTCGTTCCCGAGGAGCCCGCACCCGAAGAGGGGGAGAACGCATAAGCACATCTTGAGCACAAAGGGTCTCCCGCGATCCGCGGGGGACCTTTTCGCATACAGGAAGGGCTTTACGGCAGCCCGACCTCGGACATGGTATGCCCAAAGAACGTCAACGTGGACTTTATCATGGATCGCAAAAAGGCGCCCTTTGCAGAAAGGGCGCCTTTTTTGCTGCGTTTTTTCTTGTGCCATTTACCGCCATGGGCTGGGGGAAAGTATATAATTTGTGTATTTCCAAAAAAGTTATTAAAAATACTTGACAGGGGG